>NZ_AYVK01000043.1:0-51394 GCF_000503155.1 Mesorhizobium sp. LSJC285A00 | reverse complement strand
AACGGCGCCGCCACGACGCCGCCCGCGACGGCTCCCGCCACCACGGCGACGGCTCCATCTCCGGCGACGCCACCTGCAACCGATTCGGCTGCGCCGCCGGCTACCAATGGCGTTACCTTGCCGGTCACACCGCAGGTTCCGAACCAGTAGTCGGTAGCGTCCGGTGCCGCGATCTGTTGTTGTTTCAACACAGTCGCGGCAAATGGCACACGATCACGAAGATTCGACCGCACCCCGTGCTTGAGGCCCGTACGCCACTTCGATTATAGATTGCCGGCGGCACTTTCTGCGCCCTTGGGGGGCGCCGGGCGACGCCGTGGGCAACAAGCATTGAACGATCGGATCTTCGCCATGCAGCTTCGCAGCTTCATTTTCATGGGGTTTTGTGCCGTATTCGGCATGAGCTCCGCGGTCTTCGCCGGCACTCCGGCAATGACCTCACCGCAGGCGGTTGGCAAAACCGCTGTCATCAACGTCGCCGCCAAGAGCGATGCGACGCAGCTGAAGCTTCTCAAGAAGAAGAAAAACCCGAGCCCGGATGATCTGGCTCAGATCAGCAAGCTCGAAGACAAGATCGCCGCCGACAGGGATCTCGCCCGCGTCAAGGCGCTCGAGGCCCGCAAGCTGGCGATGCGCGATGCGGCGAAAGCCAGGGCCGATGCCCAGCGCCAGGCGTTCCTGGCAAGCAAGGGCAAGCCGGTCGTGGTTGCCGACGCCAAGCCAGGCAAGAAGACCACCAAGATCATCGCTCCGGTTGACCCGATCGCGCCGATCGAGCCGATCGAATCGGCTGAACCGCTTCCGGCCGAAGCGATGAATATCGCGCTGACCGGCAACAATGGCGAATTGCGCAGCGAGGCCCCGGGCCAGAAGCCGACGAGTGGCGGACTGTTCGCCGGCCTGTTCGGCGGCACGTCCTCTGCCTCGTCGATTGCCTATCTCCCCGAAACGCGCGCGCTCGACCAGGCTCTCGCCAAGCGGCAAGCCAAGAAGCAGTTCAAGGTGAAGCCGGAATTCGTGCCGCAGGACGTCGAATTCAGCGGCTATGAGCCGGGTACGATCGTCATCGATACCAGCGCGCGCCGCCTCTACCTCGTCGAATCGGCTTTCACCGCCCGCCGCTATGCGATCGCGGTCGGCCGCGAAGGCCTGCAGTTCAAGGGCAAGGTTGCCGTTGGCGACAAGCAGGAATGGCCGCGCTGGATCCCGACGCTCGACATGCAGAAGCGCGAACCCAAGCATTACGGCCAGTACAAGGACGGCATGCCCGGCGGCGGCCAGAACCCGCTCGGCGCCCGCGCCATCTATCTCTACGACGGCAAGAAGGACACGCATCTGCGCATCCACGGCACCATCGCGCCGCAGTCGATCGGAACCAGCGCTTCCAATGGCTGCTTCCGCATGATCAACGAGCACGTCATGGACCTCTACAGCCGCGTCAGGGTCGGCACCAAGGTCGTCATCATCTGACGCTTTCACAAACCTGCCGAAAGGGCCGGCTTTTGCCGGCCCTTTTGTTTTGACCAAAACACCAGTCTCGAACCTCGGGACTATCGCGCCTTCTCTGGAAAAAGCCTCAGCGGCGGTTTTTTCTCTGGCGGAATCAATTCGGCCGCGTTAAGCGATGACTCCCATGGCGCGATATGTATTCATCACAGGCGGCGTGGTTTCCTCACTTGGAAAAGGCATCGCTGCAGCGGCCCTTGGGGCTCTCTTGCAGGCGCGAGGCTATCGCGCACGCATCAAAAAGCTCGATCCCTATCTCAATGTCGATCCCGGAACGATGTCGCCTTACCAGCATGGCGAGGTTTTCGTCACCGATGACGGCGCCGAGACCGATCTCGATCTTGGCCATTACGAGCGCTTCACCGGCCGCTCGGCCAACCAGCAGGACAACATCACCACCGGCCGCATCTACAAGAACATCATCGAGCGCGAACGGCGCGGCGACTATCTCGGTGCCACCGTGCAGGTCATTCCGCATGTCACCGATGAGATCAAGAATTTCGTGCTCGACGGCAATGACGACTATGATTTCGTGCTGTGCGAAATCGGCGGCACGGTTGGCGATATCGAGGCGATGCCGTTTCTCGAGGCGATCCGCCAGCTCGGCAACGATCTGCCGCGCAACAACGCCGTCTATGTCCACCTGACCTTGATGCCTTACATCCCCACGGCCGGCGAGCTGAAGACCAAGCCGACCCAGCATTCGGTCAAGGAACTGCGCGGCATCGGCATCGCGCCCGATATCCTGCTGGTCCGCGCCGACCGCGCCATCCCCAAGGAAGAGCGCAGAAAACTGTCGCTGTTCTGCAATGTGCGCGAAAGTGCCGTCATCCAGGCGCTCGACGTGCCCCACATCTATGACGTGCCGATGGCTTACCACAAGGAAGGGCTCGATTCGGAAGTGCTGGCCGCCTTCGGTATCGATCCGGCGCCGAAGCCGCGCATGGAGCCCTGGCAGGCCGTGTCCAACCGCATCCACAATCCGGAAGGCGAGGTGACGATTGCCATTGTCGGCAAATACACCGGCCTCAAGGATGCCTACAAATCGCTGATCGAGGCTTTGTCGCATGGCGGCATGGCCAACCGCGTCAAGGTCAAGCTCGACTGGATCGAGAGCGAGATTTTCGAGAAGGAAGACCCCACGCCGTGGCTGGAAAAGGTGCACGGCATCCTGGTGCCCGGCGGCTTCGGCGAGCGCGGCTCGGAAGGCAAGATCCTGGCGGCGAAATTCGCCCGCGAGCGCAAGGTGCCGTATTTCGGAATCTGCTTCGGCATGCAGATGGCCTGCATCGAGGCGGCGCGCTCGCTGGCCGGCGTCGAACACGCCTCGTCGACCGAATTCGGTCCGACCGACGAGCCGGTCGTCGGCCTGATGACCGAATGGCTGAAAGGCAACATGCTGGAGAAGCGCCGCGAAACCGGCGATCTCGGCGGCACCATGCGGCTCGGCGCCTATCAGGCTGAACTCGCCAAGGGTTCGAAGATCGCCGACATCTATGGCGACACCCAGATTTCCGAGCGCCATCGCCACCGCTACGAGGTCAACATCGACTACAAGGAGCGGCTTGAGGATTGCGGCCTGGTGTTTGCCGGCATGTCGCCCGACGGTGTGCTGCCGGAAACGGTCGAATATCCCGACCATCCCTGGTTTATCGGCGTCCAGTATCACCCGGAGCTGAAGAGCCGGCCGCTCGAGCCGCATCCCCTGTTCGCCAGCTTCATCTCGGCCGCGGTGGACCAGTCGCGGCTGGTATAAGCAGGCCGCGTTGCCATGCAAACCTATGTTGCGCTGCTCTACAGCATTATCCTCGGCGAAGGCCGCCGGGTCGTCATGGCCGACCTCAAGGCGATGGCAGAACAGCTTGGGCTGAAGAACCCGCGCACCCTGGTGGCGACCGGCAATCTGGTCTTCCAGACACGGGCGACTGGTATCGCCAAGCTGGAACAGCGGCTGGAAACGGCCTTCGAAAAAACCTTCGGCCGCAATGTCGTCATCATCGTGCGCACTGCCGAGGATTGGCTGAAACTTGCCGCCGGCAACCCATTCCCGGGCGACTCTGCCGAGGCAGGCGATCAGGTGGCTGTGCGGGTGATGCGCAAGCCAGCACCAGCGGATGGTGTGGCCGCGCTCCAGGCCTATGCCGCGGAGGACGAGAAGGTGGCTTCGGTCAACGGTGACATCTGGGTCGTCTTTTCGCGCGAGCGGCCAAGCTCGCGGCTGCTCGCTGCCATGAACCACAAGCGCATGGGCATCGGCACCGCACGCAACTGGAACACGGTGCGGAGGTTGGCTGAGATGGTGGAGTAGGGAGTAGGGAGTAGGGAGTAGGGAGTAGGGAGTAGGGGTTATACTATTCCCTACTGGCTACTGACTACTCCCTATCTCTCATTTCACGCCTTCGCCGTCCTGGCCCCTGCGCCAAGGGCGGCGGTGCGAAGGACGTAGTAGATGACCCCTGCAATGCCGACGCCGAAGAACCAGCCATAAACGCCCCACCATGCCGGCAGCAGGTTGGTGAAGTTCGGCAGGACCGAGGAGAAGATGGCGCCGATGCCGGCGGCTATGAAGGCGTTGACGTGCCAGCCGCCCTGGAAGCGGAACTCGCCATGTTCGCGGTACAGTGCCTCGACGTCGACCTCGCCCTTCCGGATCAGATAGTAGTCGACCATCATCACCCCGAAGATCGGCCCCATCGTCGCGCCGATGACGTTGACGAAAGACGCGGCACTGCCTTCCCACGGCGCGAAGGGATAAAGCACCAGCGCGATCACGGCCGCGATATAGCCGCCCTTCTTGAAGTCGATCTGCCGGGGAAAGACATTGGAGAAGTCGAAGGCCGGCGAGACGAAGTTTGCCACCACATTGATGCCGAGCGTCGCCACGGCAAAAGTCAGGGCTGCAAGCGCTGCCAGGAACCAGCTGTCGAATTTCGCCGAGATCTGGTCGGGATGCAGAAGCACTTCGCCATAGACGTCGAAGGCAGCGATGGTGGTCACGCCGGCGACCAGCGAGAACAGGATGAGATTGATCGGCAGGCCCCAGATGTTGCCCTTGCGCAGCGATGCCTTGTCTGGGGCATAGCGGGCGAAATCGCAGAAATTGAGATAGAGCGCCGAGAAATAGGTGACCCAGATCGCGGCCACCGCAAACAGCGACGTCCAGGAGCCAGGGGTTCCGGGTACGCCGGCATCCTTTGTCTTGTCGAGCAGCACATCCATCGGGATGTCGCTGGTAAAGGCAAATCTCCCGGATTTTACACAGAGATAGATCGCCAGGATCAACATCATCACCCACACCGCCGGTCCGGCCCAATCCTGGAAGCGACGCACCGTTTCCATGCCGTTCTGGATGATCAGCAATTGCAGTGCCCAGATGACCACAAAACAGATCACTTCCAGACCCGTGTGGCCGAGGAAATGCGTGTTGGCGTTGAAATCGGCGAACCATTGCGAGCGGATCAGCAACGCCACGATCGCGCCCGATGCCGCCGCCGTCTGCGCGCCGTACCAGAAGCAGGCTACGAGGGCGCGCACCAGGGCCGGAATGTTGGCGCCCCAGATGCCGAAGGAGGCGCGCGCCAGCACGGGGTAGGGCACGCCGGTCTTCACGCCGGCATAGCCGACCATGTTCATCAGCGCGTAGATGATCAGCGATCCGATGCCGATGGCGATGATGAAATTGACGAAGCCGCCGCAAAACAGGAACAGGCTTGCGGCGAGATAATAGCCCCAGAGGCTGTGGACGTCCGACGTCCAGACGTTGAAGATCGAGAACGGCCCCCAGTTTCGGACTTTGGCCGGAGCCAGATCCTCATTGTATAGATCAGGTGATGCGCCTTGTATGGTCACTGCGATGTCCTCCCCTTGATGCCGCACGCGCCCTCACGCGTCGACTGCGCAGGTTATGCCTGACGCAGGGGAACCGGCAAGCAATCCATTTGCCGGCTTTGGCCTTAAAGATATTCAATGAGAACAGCGCTTATCGATCGGCTTTTGGCGAAGGTCGGCGCAAACGCGGCGATCTTGATTCGATCCGCAGGGGCAGCGATCAGGACGCTTTGCGGTTGAGGGCCGGTGATGCGTCGAAATTGGCGGCAAGCCAAGCTATCGCGCAGGTGACATCATCGAGCCTGTATTGGGCCACGGTCGGCCCACGCGGCTTGACCCGGATCGAGATGCCGCCGGCCTCGTTGATCGCCTCGAAACCGTTTTCGTCGGCGGTGTCGTCGCCGAGAAAGACCGGCCGCCGTCCGGCAAAGGGCGGGATTGCCATGAAACGCCGCACGGCAGCGCCCTTGGCCGCTTCGAGCGGCATGAGTTCGACGCCGGCGTTGCCCGGGATAACCCGATAGCCCTTGGGAAGCTCGGTCAATGCCTGTTCGGCAAGATGCGTTGCCCTGGCCAGCAGATGCGGCGCCGCACGCGTATGGATGGCGAGGATCGGACCCTTGCGCTCGATATGAACAAGGCCGTCATCCAGTTCGGCCTCGATGGCGTCGGCAAGGGCAGCGATATCGGCGGGAGCATCGGCGGTAACGACCGGGCCGTCCGGCGTCAGCCGGTGTTCCAGCCCATAGAGACCGGCAACACGCAGCTTCAACGGATGAAACAGGCGGTCGGCGCCTTCGACCGAGCGGCCGGTGATAAAGGCGACAGCGCCGTCCAGCCGTTCATCGACGACGCCGAGGAGGTTGCGCAGTTCGTCGCTTACGGACACGGCGTCGGGGTGCGCCGCGTGCTCCAGCAACGTGCCGTCGATATCGAGGAAAAGCGCCCATTGTCCTTCCGGCAGGTCGGGTGCGGTTGGCAGGCCCGGTGCTTTCGACAGGCTATTCATGACGCCACCTTCCGCATGCGGTCGAACAGTGAGACGATGTTGCTGCCGGTGTTTGCGGGCCGCTCGGCGACACTTGTCGCTCTTTCGAGGTCGCCGCGTTTGCGCAGGCGCGCCGCATCGAGCAGCATGCTGCCGGCCCAGCGAAAGACATTGTTGTCGCGCACTATTTCGCGCATCGGGCGCATGCGCTCGCGTTGTTCGTCCGGTGACATGGTCAGCGCCTGCAGCAGCACCTGGCTCATCATCGCCGCGTCGTAAGGATTGACGATCAGTGCTTCCAGCAGTTCGCGCGACGCGCCGGCAAACGTGCTGAGCAACAGCACGCCCTGTTCGTCGTCACGCGCGGCGACGAATTCCTTGGCTACGAGGTTCATGCCGTCATGCAGGCTGGTGACCATGCAGATGTCGGCGGCGCGATAGATCTCATAGACCTGTTGCTGCGAATGGTGCTCAGCCACCATGACCACGGGCTTGTAGCCGTCATGACCGTAGCGCTGGTTGAGCTCGTTGGCATAACGCAGGCATTCATCGTGCAATTGCTGGTAGGCCGGCAGCGTGCCGCGGCTTGGGGCAGCAATCTGCAGGAACACTACCTTGCCGATCCACTCGGGGTGGCGCGTAAACAATTCGTCCAGCGCATGGAAGCGGTCGAGGATGCCCTTGGTGTAGTCCAGGCGCTCGACGCCGACGCACAGCTTGACGTCCGCCGACAGGCCGAACCGCTCACGCAGGCGGGCGCGGCTTTCCTCGACCGGTGGCAGTTTGGCCAGGAGTTCGGCCGGCCATTCGATGGAGATGGGATAGGCGTGCACCAGGGTCGTCCGCCCGCCATACGAGATCGCGGCGTCGGCGCGCTCGATGCGGCTTTCCAGGAACCTGTCTACGCTTTCAGTGAAATTATTGGCATGAAACTGGGTGTGAAAGCCGATGATCGAGCTCCCGAGCAGTCCATCAAGAACGCGTTCGCGCCATGGGCAGATGCTGAACACTTCGGAGTTCGGCCACGGGATGTGCCAGAAGGTGATGATGATCGCCTCCGGCAGGCGCTCGCGGATCATGCGCGGCAGGAGCGCGAAATGGTAATCCTGAACCAGCACGATCGGCCGCTCATTGCGCGCCTCGGCAACCACCATATCGGCGAATTTGCGGTTGACGGCCTCATAGGCCTCCCAGTCCGAGGCACGGAAGACCGGCCGGGTGAAGGCGATATGGCAGAGCGGCCAAAGCCCTTCATTGGCAAAGCCGAGATAGTAGCCCTGATATTCGTCGTCGCTCAGCCACACGCGGCGCAGCGTATAGGACGGATTGTCCGGCGGCACCTGAACCCGATCGTTGCTATCGACCGTCAGACGATCCGCCGTTCCGCCGCCATAGGCGATCCAGGTGCCGCTGCAGGCGCGGGTGATAGGCTCAAGCGCCGACACCAGGCCGCTGGCCGGCACCAGAAGCTCGACGCCGTCGTCCTTGATGTTGTGGATATAGGGTTCTCGGTTCGAGACGACGATGACCTGCGCGTCCGGCAGGTCGTCGGCAAGTATCTTGCGCAAGGTGTCGGGCGACCAGTTCACCAGCGCCGCGTCGGGAGATTGTCCATTCTTCTCGAACTCCCGCAAAACCTTGCGCGTCGCTTCCGATGCGACGTCCTCGCCGGCAGTCGGTGCAACCGTCAAGCTATGGCTACGACGTTGCCTGGAGATCGATAACAGAACGGCTAGAATCGAAAGGCCAAGGCTTGCAAGGATCAAGACCCAGAGCAGGGCCATGCCATAATCAGTCATTCCAATTCCAACTCAATTTTGGCCGTCAGGGCCTTTTTCTTCATGGTTCGATTTGAGTGTTCGCAGCCGACGATCGCCCGTGAGAACCTGTGTTTTTTGCAACGCACAAACCCTGGGATCGGTTCCCGTTGAAAGCCGTTCCGATCATGTCCGCACGATCAGCGGAACCAGCCCCTCATGGCGGTCGGCGAGAAAGGCGACGACGCGGTCGCCGACGCGCTGAAAGGTAAGATCGACCCTCTTTTCGCCGACACCCAGATGCCTGAGCGTCAGCGTATCGATGCCGATCGGCAAACGGGGTCGGGTCACATGGATTTCGCCGTTCCAGCCGTCGATTTCCAGACCGAGGCACGCCTGCATCAGCATGAAGGCCGAGCCTGCGGACCAGGCTTGCGGCAGGCAGGCGACGGGGTAGGCGATCGGTGCTTCACCCGGCGAGCGGGTAAAGCCGCAGAACAGTTCCGGCAGCCGCATGTTGAAGTGCACGGCGGATTCGAACGTGCCGCTCATCAGCCGCACCACGCTGTCACGCTCGCCGAACCGCGCCAGGCCGGCGCCGCACATCGCGGTGTCGTGTGGCCAGATGGAACCATTGTGGTACGACATCGGGTTGAACAGCACAGCATCGTCGGAAAGCGTTCGCACCCCCCAGCCGGAGTGGAAGGAAGCCGAAAGCAACTGGTCCGCGACCATCTTCGCCCGCGCCGGTTCGGGCAGGCCGACATAGAGCAGGTGTCCGGCATTCGACGTGCGCACCTTGCACGGCTCTCCGGCGCCGTCGATCGCCAGCGCATAGAAGCCGAGATCGTCCAGCCAGAAATCACGCTCGACGGCGATCCGCATCTCTTCGGCGCGATTTTCCCAGTGCTCGGCCTGCGCGAACTCGCCCCGGCGGCGGGCGAGAGCGGCAAGGCCCCTGAAGGCGGCGAAGACATAACCCTGCACTTCGACCAGCGCGATCGGCCCCTTGGGAATGCGCCCGTCGGCGTGGAAGACGGAGTCGAAGCTGTCCTTCCAGCCCTGGTTCGCAAGGCCGGATTCGGCAGCGCGCTGATAGGTGACGAAGCCGGTTGCGCGGCTCGCCTCTTCCGTCCACTTGGCGGCGGCGCAGAGAGACGGCCACAGGCTGGCGATGAAGTCCATGTCGCCGGTGCGTTCGGCATAGGCGCAGGCGAGGTGGATGTAGAGCGGCGTGGTATCGACGCCGCCATAGTAGCGGCCGAAAGGCAGTTCCTGCAGCGCCACCATCTCGCCCTTGCGCGTCTCGTGCATGATCTTGCCGGGCTGCGAGTCGCTGAAAGGCGATGTCTCGGTCGCCTGGTGCTGGGCGAGGAAGGCAAGCACGCCGCGCGCCAGGCCGGGGTTGAGCCATAGCATCTGCAGCGCCGAGATGACGCCGTCACGGCCGAAGGCCGTCGAAAACCAGGGGATGCCGGCGTAGGGGTAGGGGCCGGTCGACAACTCGGTGGTCAGCAAGGCGACATCCGCGCGGGCGCGTTCGACCCAATCGTTGAAGACGCGACCCGAACTGTGCACCGTCGCGCCATGGCGGCGCTTGGCCCGCATGCCGAAACGGGCGCGCGCCGCGGCCGCCCGGAAGCGGTCGCGGTCGGGCGTTTCGGTCAGTTCCGCGCCGACCTCGACGTAAAGCATCTTGCTGCTGCGCTTGGTCACTGCGATGAGGAAATCCGCGCGCTCGGCGCTCAACTGGTCTGGCGGCTGCGAGAACGAGATCGCCGACACCCGCGCCAGCCCGTCCAGTCCGTCATAGCGCAGCAGCACCGAGGCAGGCGCGATCTCCGCTGCATGCGCCATTCCGCGCTTCGGCCGGGTCGAACCGCGCACCTCGAACATGTCGCGGAAATCGGCGGCAAAATGCAGCGAGACGCGGATTGCCGAATGCTCCTGGCTGTAGTTGGAAAGGGTGATGCGCTCGAACAGCCGGTCCTGCCACAACAGCCTGACGCGCTCGATATGGATGGCGCCCTGCGGGATGTCGCGGCCACCGACGCTTTGCATCGGCAAATTGGTCATATTGCTGGTGAACAGCACATTGTCCTGGCTGAGCGAGGCGCCGAGCAGCGATGTCTGCCGGCCGCCGACGGTGAGCCTGAACTCCGACAGCACCCGGGTGTCGTCACGGAAGAAACCGTCGCCCGCACCCCTGATATCGCCGTAGGCATCGGCCACGGCAAAACAGTCGCCTTGCTTTAGGGCAAACAGCCGGTGCGGCTCGCGCGGCGCGGTTTCGTCCAGGGAGGCAAGGGCCACGGCAGGGTCGAGCTTGCGCTCGTCAAGTTCGGTCATCAGTCACAAATCTCTGTTTCGGGCTCGGAACGTCCGCCGTCGTTCACGACGCTTTCGATTCAGCCGGGGCGCCGATGAGACGCGCATAGGCAGTGAGATAGTCGCGCGCCATCCTGTTGGCGGAGAACCGACTTTCGAAGACGGCGCGCACCTTTCGCCGGTCGAGTTGCAGCAAGGCCGGCACCGCGGCGACCGCGGCGTCGAGAGAATCGACGACAAATCCGGTAACGCCATGGTCGATGACTTCCGGCAACGCACCGCAGTTCCAGCCGATGGTTGGCGTACCGCACGCCATCGCCTCGATCGCGGCAAGGCCGAACGGCTCGGGCCAGTCTATCGGAAACAGCAGACCAGCGGCATTGCCAAGGAATTCAGTCTTCTCACTCTCGGCGATCTCGCCGACATAGTCGATGCGGTCGCCATCGATCAACGGCTCGATCGTCTCATGGAAATAGGCGCGATCATCGTCGCCGATCTTGGCCGCCAGCTTGAGTTTCATGCCCGAGCGCAAGGCGATGTCGATGGCCCGGTCCGGCCGCTTGTCGCGCGAAAGCCGGCCGAGAAAGGCGAGGTATGGTTCGCCTGCCGCCGTCTCGAAGGTCGGCTGATAGAGACCCGTCGGCAGCCCGTGATGGATGGTGGCCAGCCAATTGGCATTCGCAAGCCCGGTCTTCTGGCTATGCGAGATCGAGATCAGCGGAAATCGCGGAAAACGCTCATAGGCTGGCGCCAGATCGACATAATCGAGCCGGCCATGAGGCGTTGTCACCGTCTTGTCCGGCATGGTCTCGAAGAACGAGAAATGCAGGAAATGGCTGAGATGAAAATGAATGATATCAAAGTCGTGGGCTCGGTTCCTCACATCGGCAAGCATCGCAAGATGCGCCGCCGTGTCCGATTTCAGTGGACGCGGATCGAGGCGTAGCGCGCGTTCGCGACCTGGTATCAGTCTGGCCGACGTCCGGCTGTCGCCGCTGGCGAACAGCGTCACCTCATGGCCGAGTTCGACCAGCCCTTCGGTCAGATAGGAAACGATGCGCTCGGTGCCGCCATAGAGAAGGGGTGGCACCGATTCGTGCAAAGGGGCGACATGGGCTATGCGCATGGTTTGAACGTGTCCCTCAAGGCAATCACGAGAGCGAAATGCATCAGCCGGCCTAACGTTCCGGACAAAAGCGGGCGTCGGCAACCCAAGCCCACCAGCGCAGATTTTTTTGCAATAAGCGGAACAAACGCGCCATCCGCGAATTTAGTAGGGTTGGTTCGCGCTGCGGCCGACCAGGGAGAGAACAAAATGGACCGCTTGCATTTCTTTACGCCCGTGCGCATTGCGCGCGGGCAGGGACACCCCGTCGAGGAAGTCGATAGCGTTGCCGAAGCGATGGTCTTTTTGCAGAAATGGCCATTGGGACGGCGTGGGCCTGTGTATCAGTGCGCCGTGAATTGCTGCTCCGCGGCCCTGTCGGGCAGAATGTCGGCCGAAGCAGCCAGGAAGGCGTTTACGGGCTTTGCCCGCATCACCCGGCTGCTCGATGATGACATGGCCCTGCCGATGGGCGGCGAAAGCATGGCGGAAGTCCACGCGCTGAGGCGCTAGGCGCCGGTCCAGCCATTTGGCTATTGAACACCCGGGCTTTGGCGGCGCGGGCATCATCTTTTCCGCACCGGAGTATTCCGGCGCGGCCCTTCACCTCATGGGCCACACTGTGCTTTCATGCGGCGTTTCGCATGACCGGTGGGTGACGACCATCCACAGGCGGCCCGAACGTGGAGGGGTAGACAATGCCGAGACTGATCCTGGGAACACTCGGCGCTATCGTCATCGCCCTCATCTGGGCGGTCTTTGCCAGTTTGATGGGCGCGCCATCGATCGTGATCACGGTCGGCGCGGTCGCCATTGGGGCCGGCGTCTACACCTACGTCGACCGACGCTCGACTTGACGCGTCCCCGGTCTGCCGCGCGCTCGACCAATTGCACGCCGGTGTTTGACGCGCGCGGCAGTCGCGGCGGGCATTCTTCAAAGATGAGCTTGCTGGCCGCATAGAGAGCCAAGGCGCAGACAGGGCGCCACACGTCGGACCGGGCTCCGCGAGAACTTGGGAGAGATCGTCAAAGATCTTTCAATCCGGCCAATGTAGATCGAAACGGCGAATCTGTGGATTTCCGGTGGAACATCGTCGCCTCGAAACACTTCGGGCGTTGCACTGCCCCATCAGTGCACGTTCCCTTGTTCTGTTGGAACTGGCCGGCTGCCGAAAGGTGGCCGGCTTTTTTGTATATTAGCGGAACCTGAAATTACGGAGCTTGTTCTGCATGCGGCAGCGAGCCCCTCGCTGCTGGTCGAGGGCCGTAACCCTTGGCCGGGCCCGCATCGCTCCGCCAGTGGTGCGGGCCCACGGCCTCCGGTTTTTTCCGGGCGTCTGGACTCGCTGATCCTCACCCTGGTCCGGCTATGCATGTCACTCAAAAAAAGGCTCGGTTGTGAGACAATGACATGCACACGCGGCGCGCTTTAGCACAATCATTCACAAAGCCGTGGGTTCAACTGTTGCTACCCTTCTTGGCTGGATTGTGCGAATGATGACTGTCCTTTTCACCGCCACCCCCTGAAACTCGGCTTTTGGATCGACGGTCTTCATCCGCCGGGGGTTTGTTGACCTGCAGGGGTTTTCTGGCGTTCTCGTGCGATGCGCCTGGCCCGCCCTGCCGGATCGTGTTCGGGTGTTTCTTCGATGTGGACATGATCACCGATCCTGCTGACGGCCCTGATGAGTGGTGTTGACCTTGGTGTTGGCTTGCTGCCCTTGGCGCTCCGGATCCGGCGCTCCGTGAGTGCCGTGCTGGGCATCATCGTGGCTAACCTGTCGCCCTTCTCCTCGACCCTTCTGGCTCTGGTTCTCAGGCGGCACGGGCGGCATTTTGCTCGACATCTGCATCTCCTTGGGTTGGTCTCGTGACTCCAAACCGTGATCGTGGGGGGAAGTTCCGTCTGCTTCGTCAGCACCTGTGATTTCGGTGCCGACGGAATCTGACTCCCAACGCGGATTTCAACGAACGGCAGCGGCCCGCCCGCGTCGCCCCGCCAGTGGTGCGGGCCTGCAATATAAATCCTAAGCCTGGGCTGCTATCGCAGTTTATTGCGAGCTTCCGGCGACTTGCGTAGCGGCCACAGTGGCTTTCAGGAGACCAGCGTGTTGTATCCGGTCGATTTGGAGCGACCGAAATACAGTGCTTGACCACGTTGCTGACATGATCGGTGACGAGCGCGGTGTCGCGCCTGGATCGCGGCAGCAGCCTCTGGTCCGATCTGCCCGCAGCTGGTGGCAGCTAAAACGACGTCAAAAGACCTAAGTCTCTTTGATCGCCCTCGCTGCTCGCACGAGCGATGACCAGTCAGCTCCCATGGCTGCGACAAGGTCTCGAGCATCTTCGTCTGATATTCCGGTACGGTCTACGAGCTTCCGTGCCAGCAATTCGAATGCCAATTCTATGATCGTCATAGCTCAGCCCTTACGAGAGTACCCGTGACGATAGCTTGCAAATGGGTCTTCCGCATTTGCACATGTTAAGCGACCATCACGAATGTCTCAGGTACCGCAGAATGTCTGCAGGACGCGCTCATCCGGGCGTGGCGGCTCAGCATAGCGTTCCATTCCCGGCTGCTCATCGAAGGGACGGCTGACGACTGCCAGGATCTCCTCGAACGGTGTGAAGTCGCCGCCCAACGCCGCCTGGATCATCGCCTCGATGCGATGATTGCGGGGGATGAACTTGGGATTGACGGATTGCATGGCCGCCCGGCGCGTGGCCGTGTCGGCTGCTTCGCTTGCAATGCGCTGGCGCCACCGCGCCGACCAGGCATCGAATGAGCCTGGATCCTTAAACAACTGCCGCGCCGTGCCTTGGCCGTCCGCAGCGTCGAGGTCATCGCCCAGGCGCCGGAAGCCGAGCGTAAAGTCCGCTTCGCCGCGAGCCAGCACATCCAGACAGTCGGCAGCGAGCTGCAAGTCGCCTTCCGCTTCGGTCAGCAGTCCGAGTTTTCTGCGGAAGCCGCGCTGCAACACAGCCTCATAAGAGGCCTGGAACGACCTCAGCACCTCTTCCGCTTCAGACACTGCTTCATTCTCGTCCGTGCTCATGAGCGGCAGCAGGGTCTCGGCAAAGCGCGCAAGGTTCCATGTGGCGACACGAGGCTGGTTGGCATAGGCATAGCGGCCGGCGCGGTCTATCGAACTGAACACCGCGCTGGGGTCATAGGCGTCCATGAAGGCGCATGGGCCATAGTCGATCGTCTCGCCCGAGATCGACATGTTGTCGGTGTTCATGACGCCATGGATGAAGCCGACCAGCATCCAGCGCGCCACCAGATCCGCCTGTGCGGCGACAACGGCCTCCAGCAAAGCCCGGTACGGCCGTGCTTCCCCCGCCAGCTGTGGGAAGTGACGCTGAATGGCATAGTCGGCCAGGATCTTGAGCGCCTCGGTGTCGTGGCGCGCGGCGAAATATTGGAACGTGCCGATCCTGATATGGCTTGCCGCCACCCGTGTCAGGACGGCGCCGGGCAGCCGGACCTCGCGATAGACCGGGTCGCCGGTGAGCACCGCCGCAAGGCTCCGCGTCGTCGGAATGCCGAGCGCCGCCATCGCTTCGCTGACGACATATTCGCGCAGGACAGGGCCGAGGGCGGCGCGGCCGTCACCGTTGCGCGAGAACCGCGTGGGTCCCGATCCCTTCAGCTGGATGTCACGGCGAATGCCGTTGACGTCCACTACTTCGCCAAGCAGCAGAGCGCGCCCGTCGCCGAGTTGAGGCACGAAGTTTCCGAACTGGTGGCCCGCATAGGCCAGGGCGATTGCTTGCAACCCTTCCGGAAATCTGTTGCCGGCAAGCATCGCCACTCCATCCGGGCTGGTAAGCTGGTCGGCATCGAGCCCGAGTTCCTCCGCGAGGTGCCGGTTGAACCGGATCAGCCGCGGTTCGGACACCGGCTTCGGATCTGTTTGCGCGAAGAAGCGCTCCGGCAATTGCGCATAGCTGTTGCTCAGGGCGGGAAGCCCCGTCTGAATGACCGGGGGTTGTTCAGCAGTCGCAGGTGACGTCATGACGAGCTGTCTCTGAAGAGGAGGGGTTCAACAGATCCCGTTTCGAGGAGCCTGTGTTCATTTGTTCATATAGGGACGCAACGTCGTTGGTGCCATCCGGATCCATCAGGCCGGCACCGGATACAAGCTGGGAACCACCCGCCTCAACTATCGAGGTTCGGGCTGCCGTGGGACGACGGGCCGTGGCGGAATCCAGAGCTGACCCCCGCATCGCCACTGTCTCCGAACTGAGCACCCGGCAATCTAGTCAGTGCGGGCGTGCAATGCCGGGGCGGCGTCTGCCTTGGTTGGCAGCGGCTCTCTCGGGGCCGCTCCCGGCGATGATTTCGAACCCGGTTCGACTCGCTCCTCGGCGATGAGCCGGGCGCCACGCTCATAGGTCAGGTAGCGCCAGAGCCACTGGATCGAGACCTGAACGCGGTGCTGAAAACCGACGAGCAGGTAGACATGGATGAGCGCCCAGGCAGACCAGGCGAACCAGCCTTTCAGTTTCAGCCTCCCCGATTCGAACACGGCAGCGTGGCGGCCGACAATGGCCGTGTTGCCTCGATTGCTGAAGACAAAAGCGGGCAGCGTATCGCCAGCATCTATCCGGCGTGCCAGTGCCTTGCCGAGGTGCTCGCCCTGCTGCTTGGCGACCTGGGCAAGACCCGGCAATGGCTGGCCGTTCCCATCGAGGACCAGTGCGACGTCGCCAAGCGCGAAGACATCGGGATGGCCGACGACCTGCAGGTCGGATTCGACCTTCACCCGACCGCCGCGGTCGAGCCCGACACCAAGCTGGGCGACCAGCGGAGAAGCCGCCACCCCGGCGGCCCAGAGCGTCAAGGCCACCGGGATCACCTGGCCGCCGACGGTGATCTGATGCGCTTCGATCGCCTCGACCCGGTTGCCGAGCGCGACCTCGACGCCCAGGCTTTCAAGGCGCAGACGTGCATATCTGGAAAGCTCCGGGGCGAATCCGGCGAGCAGACGCTCGCCGGCTTCTACCAGTATGATCCTTGTCTTCTCGGGCCGGATGTTGCGGAAGTCGCGCGCCAGTGTGTGCCGGCTGAGTTCGGCGATCGAGCCCGCCAGTTCGACACCGGTCGGGCCGCCGCCGATAATGGCGATCGTCATCAGCCGGGATTGCTCGACTGGATCGGTGGTCCGTTCCGCGTGCTCGAACGATAGCAGCAGCCGTGACCGGATCGTGCGCGCGTCCTCGATGGTCTTCAAGCCGGGACAAACCCGAGCCCAGCTCTCCTGGCCGAAATAGAATGGCTGCGAACCGGTGGCCAAGACCAGGATGTCGTAGGGGACCGTGGTCCCATCGGCCAGCACCAGTATCCTGGCTTCGGTGACGATCTCGGTGACATCGCCGAAGAGAACCTGAACCGAGGGATAGCGGCCCAGGATCTTGCGGATGGGCTCGGCGATGTCAGGCGCCGACAAGGCGGCGGTTGCAACCTGATAGAGCAAGGGCTGGAACAGGTGGTGATTGTGGCGGTCGATGATCGTCACCCCGATTTCCGCCTTGCCGAGCGCCTTGGCAACCTCCAGACCGGCAAAGCCTCCGCCGACCACGACGATGCGCGGTGTCAGGCTCCGGCCGTGGCTGCTCTCGGTGGCGAATTGCATGCTTGATACTCCCCTATCCCTGTCCGGAAGTCATAGCCTGGCAGGAGTGCCTCGCTGCTGGCTGGACCTACTGCTCATTCCGGCGGCATCGGTCCAGGCAAGGCATCCGGCAATGACAGGCGTCGTGCTGACCACCAAGGCGCCGCGTGCGTGAAGGGCTACCAACCCGCGCCATGAGACGCGGTCGACCGCCCAGATGGTGCCGCTGGCGTCGACCCATTTGAGATGGGCGTCGGCGACTTCAACGGCCCGCATCATCGCCGCCGGTTCCATCCCGGCACGAAAGACGATGATGGAATTGGCGGCACCGTTGAAGAACGGGCCGGCGCCGGCTGCCAGTCCCGCAAGCAGGACGATGCTGGTCAGCGCTGCCGAAGCACCGCGTGCCGGTCCGCCGCGGTTGGGCAGCACCAGCACCAACACAAGCGGCACGATTCCGAAGATGACCAGCCACGCAATATCCCAGGCGAGCGGCAAATCGCTGTTCATCTTGATCCGGTGCAGACCCAGCAGCCAGTGAAACACGACAGCATCGACGACATGCCAGACGCCGAACCCGGCGAAGGCGAGCCGCAGGATCTCCGTGGTGGTCCCGGGCCGCGCGCCGGCCGCCCTCGCGGCCACCAGCAACACCGTGCCGGCGACGGCGAGCACATACATGAAAAGATGGAAGAGGCCGTCGGCCATGATCTGGAAGCGCAGGTCGGAACCCACCGGATCGGCGACGCCCGAGAGAAGATGATGCCATTGCAGGATCTGATGCAGGACGATGCCGTCGAAGAAACCGCCGAGCGCGAAGCCGAGCAGCAGCCAGCCGGCTCGCGTCCTCGGGTCGAGTGTTGCGGTGATCGCGTCCATGTCAGGACCACCGGCTCCAGGCCGGGGCGTTCAGTTGCCTGGGCACCGACATGTCCGGCGGCGTGGGGTCATGGAGACCATGACGCGCCTCGAGCCAGAAGGCAGATATCAGCCCACCAACCACCGTCGTCAGAACCAGTGTCGCAGCAACTATCGCCAGCATGGACGTCGATCCTCAGCCGCGCAGGGTCGGCCGCGCGGAACCTAACCGCGGCTTCCGTGGAATGTTCCTGGCTGCCGGTTCGGTGGAGGGAACAATCAAGTTCCAGCACGGTTCGATGCTGGCGACGGACGGCTCAAGCGGAGAAGGTCATGAACGAATATACGGCGGCAGATCCGGACGGTCTCGACAGCCACCAGCCGACCGGCATCACCCGATGGCTGTTTTCGACCAACCACAAGGACATCGGCTCACTCTATCTTGTCTTCGCTTTCATCGCGGGGGTGATCGGCATGCTCTTGTCGGTGAGCATGCGAATCGAGCTGCAGCAACCCGGGATCCAGTTTTTCCCCGGACTGGCGTCGATGATCTACGGTTACCAGGGCGACGCGGCGATCGACGCCGGCAAGCAGCTTTACAACGTCTTCACCACGGCCCACGCGCTGATCATGATCTTCTACACTGTGATGCCCGCCCTGATCGGCGGCTTCGCCAACTGGATGGTTCCGATCATGATCGGCGCCCCCGACATGGCCTTCCCGCGCATGAACAACATATCGTTCTGGCTGCTGCCGCCGGCATTGATGTTGCTTTTGTTGTCGATCTTCATGCCCAGCGTCCCCGGCGGCTATGGCCCTGGGACCGGCTGGTTCCTGTACCCGCCGCTGTCGACCTCCGGCCATCCCGGTCCCGCCGTGGATCTGGTCATCCTGTCTCTGCACATTGCGGGCGCCTCCTCGATCCTGGGAGCCATCAACTTCATCACCACCATCTTCAACATGCGCGCGCCGGGGATGACCCTGCACAAGATGCCCCTGTTTGTGTGGTCGATCCTCATCACCGCCTTCCTGCTGCTGCTGGCTCTGCCGGTGCTGGCCGGCGCCATCACCATGCTCCTGACCGATCGCAATTTCGGAACCACGTTCTTCGCGCCGGACGGCGGAGGCGACCCGCTGCTGTACCAGCATCTCTTCTGGTTCTTCGGCCACCCGGAAGTCTACATCATGATCCTGCCGGCGTTCGGCATCGTCAGCCAGGTGATCTCGACCTTCTCGCGAAAGCCGATCTTCGGGTATCTGGGGATGGTGTACGCAATCGTGGCGATCGGGGTGATCGGCTTCGTCGTCTGGGCCCACCATATGTACACCAGCGGGATAGGCCTCGACACGCAGCGCTACTTCACCTTCGCCACGATGGTGATCGCAGTGCCGACCGGGATTAAAGTGTTCTCGTGGATTGCAACCATGTGGGGCGGTTCGGTCAGCCTGAGGACGCCGATGCTCTGGGCCCTCGGCTTCATATTCCTGTTCACCGTAGGCGGGGTGACGGGCGTTCAACTCGCAAATGCCGGCCTCGACCGTGAATTGCACGACACATACTTCGTCGTCGCGCATTTCCACTACATACTTTCGCTGGGAGCGATCTTCGGCATCTTCGCGGGTTGGTATTACTGGTTTCCGAAAATGACGGGATATCTCTACAATCCGCTTCTGGCTGGGATCCATTTCTGGACGACCTTCGTCGGCGTGAACCTCGTCTTCTTCCCCCATCACTTCCTTGGATTGGCTGGCATGCCGCGTCGCTATGTCGACTATCCCGACGCATTCGCCGGCTGGAACATGGTGTCCTCGTATGGATCGTACCTGTCGGCCGCCAGTGTCGTGATTTTCCTCTTCGGCATCTTGGAAGCTTTCTACCGGCAAAGAGCCGCCGGCATGAACCCATGGGGGCCAGGAGCTACCACATTGGAGTGGGAGCTGACCTCTCCACCCCCTTTCCATCAATGGGACAGGCTGCCGCAAATCAGATGAGGCCGGGTTGTCGAACTCCTTTGCGCAAGCCAGCCCGGTTCTCCGCTGAGGCGAACTTCAGCCTGCCGGTGGCAGACGCTGGCTGCAGCTGAGAACCGGATCGCTATCTGAAGCTGATTAACAGCACAGCGAACAAGCTTGCGAGCGCGACTGCCCAGCAGAATAACCAATTGGCGATCAGAAGAAGCGATTTGAGCACGGTGGCATGGCAGTAATCTTCGATGATCGATTGCATTCCAAGCCGCATGTGAACGCAGCTTACGAGAATGAAGCCAATAAGGGCTGGCGCGACATAGATCGATCCTACGACGCTGAGGACGGCGTCTCGAGGCTCACCGACCAGCATTATAACGACCGCGACGATGTAAATGACAAGGATCAACAGGGCAGCAGATGTCAGCCGCTCCAGCATGAACGTTTCGGTTCCGTGTTTCGCCGATCCAAGGCCCCGCACTCGAGCTAGCGGAGTTCTGATTGAGGGTCTGTCAGCCATGGCGTTTCCCCAAAATTACTTGGTTGACTTGCGCGCAACTCAAGCTGTTGCTGTTTCGATGCCCGGGCCGTCGGTGCCGACGGATAGTGGGCAAGCACGGTCTCCAGTCGAGCAAAGCGGGCTTTGTGGGCGTTCAGTTCGTATCCTGAACGCCATCCAATTTGCCTGGGTCTGCCATCTCTGCATAGCTCGCTTTCAAGCAGCGAGATACGAAGGCGGACCGCGTCGATCTCCTTGACGAGCGCGGCCTTCACCGATTTTCGACTCTGCATGGCTGTAGTTCCGGTGCAAGGATGGTTCCAAACCTGACGCGTCTGGAAATGTTCCCGGGTGCCGAAAGCGTGCTGAAGATTAATGCCTCAGTGCTGGACCCGCACAATGGGTCGCCATGAGCTAAAGCCGGGCACTAGCTCAACGGCCGCGATGTGCCCGGCGAATGCTTGTGAAAACGAGCGAATGCCTGGCCCGCCTCGTCCCGAGAGATAAGTAGCCCTCAGAACAGCGACCGCACGTGGCCGAGATGACCAGAGGGTGTTCTTGGGCCAACATATGTTAACGGCCACTTTTGTTTCTCTCTCCTGCAAAAATATTTGGGCTGAAAGGCCGGGAACTAACCGATCCTCCGGATGTTGCGGAGTTAATCAGGAGAAACGGACTATGTCGGACAAAGAAATTCATCGGGGCGCCTCGCGTTTTCGCCCTATCCGCGTCGTGGACGCCCGCGTGTTTCGCGGGCCGCACCTCTATAGCATGACGCCAATGGTCCAGATTCGGATCGACCTCGGAGCCCTTGAGGCGTTCCCGACAGACAAACTGCCCGGGTTTTCCGAACAAATCGTCCGACTGTTGCCCGGCCTTGCGGGCCATGGCTGCAGCTATGGCGCCGCCGGCGGCTTCGTCCGCCGCATGCAGGAAGGAACCTGGCTCGGCCACGTCGTCGAGCATGTCGCCCTGGAACTGCAGAGCATGCTCGGTCACCGGGTGACACGAGGAAAGACACGGTCGGTCAAAGGCAGTCCCGGCACTTATAACGTCATGTTCGCCTACAAGGATGAGCTTGTCGGGCTGCTCGCCGGGCGCGTCGCGCTCGAACTGGTGGACAGCCTGCTACCGGCCAATCTGCATGGTGTCGAGGGGCTCGGCGACATTGCGGAAACGCAGGGGCCATTCGAGTTCGCAGCCAGGCTGCAGCAGCTCAAGCTTCTGGCCGCCGAGCGTGCCTTGGGGCCTACGACTGCTTCCTTGGTGCGCGAGGCCGAGAGGCGAGGCATTCCGGCGGCGCGGATCGACGACAGCAGCCTCGTGCTGTTTGGTCACGGAAAGCATCAGAAGCGCATCCGCGCCAGTTGCAGCGACCTCACTTCCGAGATTGCGACCGAGATCGCCTCGGATAAGGACCTGACCAAATTCCTGCTGCAACAGGCCGGCCTGCCGGTGCCACGCGGGGAGCTGGTGCGATCGGCGCAGGACGCAGTCGCGGCGGCAGCACGGCTGGGCTACCCCGTGGTCACCAAACCACTCGATGGCAATCATGGAAGCGGCGTCAACATCGGTCTGGCAACAGAAGACGAGGTCCGCTGGGGCTTCGAACAGGCGCGAGAACACAGCCGCAGCGTTATCGTCGAGCAGCATTTCGTCGGCTCGGACCACAGGATCCTGGTGATCGGCGGAAAGGTGGTGGCGCTCGCCGAGAGGGTTCCGGCCCATGTGGTCGGCGATGGCCGGAGTTCTGTCGCCGAGCTCGTCGAGGAGACGAACCGCGACCCGCGGAGGGGAGAGGGCCATTCCTCGGTATTGACCCGCATCGAAATCGACGAATGCGTCGAGCATTTCCTGTCAAAATCGCAGCTCGCCCTGGCGAGCGTTCCAGCGCCGGGCCAAATGGTGCTCTTGCGGCCCACCGCCAATCTCTCCACCGGTGGGACCGCGATCGACCGGACGGAAGAAATCCATCCCGAAAACGCGCTGATCGCCAGGCGGGCGGCACAGATCGTCGGTCTCGACATTGCCGGGATCGACTTCGTCTGTCCCGACATCTCACGGCCGGTCAGCGAGACCGGCGGCGGCATCATAGAGGTGAATGCCGGTCCTGGCTTCCGCATGCATCTCGAACCCTCGTCGGGGCGCGCCCGCAACGTCGCACGGCCCGTGCTCGATCTTCTCTTCAAAGGCGGCAAAGACGGCCGGATTCCGATCTTCGCGATCACCGGGACCAACGGCAAGTCGACCACTGCCAGAATGCTGGCGCACATCCTGCAGGCGAATGGCGCAACCGTCGGGCTCACCTCGACCACCGGCGTCTACTTGAACGGTGAACGAATCATCACAGGCGATTGCTCAGGCCCGCAGAGCGCCAGGATCGTGCTGCGCGAGCCGGGTGTCGATGTCGCGGTGCTGGAATGTGCGCGCGGCGGCATCCTGCGCGAAGGGCTTGCCTTCGATGCATGCGATGTTGGCGCGGTTCTGAACGTCCACGGCGATCATCTCGGGCTGAGGGGCATCGACACGATCGAGGACCTGGCGGAGGTGAAATCGGTCGTGGTCGAGTCCGTCCGCCGCGGGGGATGGAGCATTCTCAATGCCGACGACGTCCATACGTCCGCAATGTCGCGAGATGCCGGCGGCAGGATCTGCTACTTCTCGCTGGCGAGCAGGAGCGAGTGGCCCGATTTCTTGCGCAGCCACCTGGCGGAAGGCGGCCGCGCCGTGACGCGGGAGCCCAGCAGCGACGGCTGGGACATTTTCATCCACGAGGATGGGGAATCGATGTTCCTGATGAGCGTCGACGAAATTCCCGCGACCTTCGAGGGTTCTGCCGAATTCAACGTTGCCAACAGCCTGGCAGCCGTCGCCATGGCGCATTGCCACGACGTTCCGGCGGCAACGATCCGGGCGGCGCTGGCCGAGTTTGGCACCTCGTTCGAGCAATCTCCCGGTCGCCTCAACGTCTTCGACGGGCATGGTTTCCGCACCATCGTCGACTATGCGCACAATCCGGAGGGGCTGAAGGCGCTCGGAAAGCTCGTTTCCCACATGAGGCGCGGCTATCAGCGCACGATCGGCTTGGTCGCCATACCGGGCGACCGCCGCGATTGCGACATCCGCGAGATGGGCGCGATCGCTTCGCGGATATTCGACGTCATCGTCTTCAAGGAGGATGAGCAGGAGCTGCGCGGCCGAGCCCCCGGAGCGATCGCCGGCTTGCTGCGGGAAGGTGCCTTGAACGCCGGCTGCGCCCCAGGCCGCATACACGCCGTCTGTCCCGAGAAGGAGGCCGTCGACGTGTGTCTCAGGCTTGCACGGGAAAACGACCTTGTCGTGCTGACCGTCGACGACGTTGAAGCCGTGTGGCGGCAGGTAACCGGCTTCGGAGGCGCGACGCCTTCGAGGGGAGGGCCCGATCAGACCCATATTCGCCATCTGAGGGCTGGCTGATGTGGTCGCTGATCCTGCACGGCGGCGCCAAGGAGATCGATCCGCAAGAGGAGGAGGCGTATCGCAACGGATGCATCGAGGCGCTCGAGGCAGGTCGGGCCATCCTGGCCGGCGGCGGAACGGCGGTCGATGCCGTTGAAGCTGCCGGTCGCGTCCTCGAGGCCGACCCGACATTCAATGCGGGATATGGAAGTGCCCTCAATTCGGACGGCGAGGTCGAGATGTGCGCTGGCCTGATGGAGGGCAGGGACTTCAATGTAGGTGCCGTCGCAGTGATCAAGGGCGTGCGCCATCCAATCAGTGTCGCCAAGGCCATGCTGCATGAGGAGCCGATCCTGCTGGCGTCGGAGGGGGCCCGGCGTTTCGCCGCCGCCAAGCAGCTGGAGCTTTGCGATCCGGCGGATTTGATCACGTCGCAGCAGCGCGACGCCTCCAGCAAGTCTGAGGCGAAGGATACGATCGGTGTGGTTGCCCTGGATCAATACGGGGACATCGCCGTCGGCACTTCGACCGGCGGACTGGACGGCAGTGCTCCCGGTCGTGTGGGGGATTCTCCGCAACCCGGCTGCGGCTATTATGCCGACAACCGGTTGGGAGCCGTCGCCTTCTCGGGAGACGGTGAGCATATCGCGCGAAAGGCTCTCGCGGCCCGTGTCATGCAGGCACTCTCGGCGCGGCAGGCATTGTCTTCGGGACAGGCTGAAGGCGGCCTGGAGCAGGTGCTGAATCCCGCGCTCAAGGAAGTCGAGGCGATCGGCGGCGAAGCCGGAGCCATCGTGCTTACCGCGACCGGCGTGTCTGGATGGGCGCATAACAGCAGGGAGTTCGCAGTCGCTTTCATGACCAGCGAGGACAACCACCCGCACGTTTTCCTGCGCAAGAAAGACGTGGGCAAATGACCGACAAGAAGAAAAAACGATCCTCGAACGGTAAAGCCGGAACGCTCGTCATCATCGGCGGCCACGAGGACCATGATGGCGATCGTGTCATCTTGAAGGAGGTAGCGAGCCTGGTTCCGAACGGCCGCCTGGTGCTTGCCACCATCGCGTCTCATGAGCCGGATGGCTATCTCGAGAAGTATCAGAGGTCCTTCGGTGAGCTGGGCATCAAGGATGTCATCGAGCTCTACGTCAACGACCGCCTCGAGGCAGCTCATGAAAAGAAAATAAGTGCGCTTGCAGACGTGAGCGCGGTGTTCTTCTCCGGCGGCGACCAGCTCCGCATCACCAGCCAGATCGGCGACACGCCCATCGACGAGCGGGTGCACGAAATCTATGAAGCCGGAGGCGTCATTGCCGGCACCTCCGCGGGCGCGTCGGTCATGAGCGACACAATGATGGTGAAGGGGCCGAACGCAGCGTCCTTTCGGATCGGCCACATTCGCATGGCGCCGGGACTGGGCCTGCTGCCGAACGTCATCATCGACCAGCACTTTGCGGAACGGGGCCGCATTGGGCGGCTCATCGGGGCGGTGTCGCAGAACCCGCGCGTCCTCGGCATCGGTATCGATGAAGACACGGCGATCGTGGTGAAGGGCGAGATGTTCAAGGTCATCGGCAGCGGCGCTGTCTATCTGGTCGATGCAGCCGGCGTGACGCATTCCAACATCGCGGAAGGTGAGCCTGATGCCGCCCTTTCCATCCATGATCTGAGGGTTCACGTGCTGAGCTCAGGCGATGCGTTCGATCTGGCGCTGCGACGGCCGGTGGGGACTCCCTAAGACTTCGCCGCACTCAAGTTGATGGTGTGGCGCGGTCCGCGTACCGGGCCCTCGAGCAGTGCCGATCCACGCGCGAAAACCGCTATCCGTGAGGCTGTTCTCCCATTTGAAGCCGCCACCAGGATGGTCGCATTGTTGCGAACACGGCAGGATTACAGACGGCCTCTCGTCGGCTCGAATCCCGCAAAGCTGAAGACCTTCGCTCACCCGGCGTTCTGCCGAGCTAGCCCCGGCGGCGACTGGCCTGAATGGCAGCAAAGGTTACCGGACGAAACCCCCATGCGTCGACGCCGACATCATGCTGGCGCGTCATCGGCTTCAGACGACCGTGCGAATGACCGTGCAGGTTTACCGATCTCTTGCCGATCTGGTTCCAGGTGCGAAAAGGATAGTGGCACAGAACCAGCAAGCTGCCCTCGACAAGAAGCTCCATGTAGTGGTGCACGCTCGCCCAGGCCGGGTCGCCAATGGTGGCGGCGCCATCATTGTTGCCAATTATCAGGTGCTTGGACCCGTTAAGAGACGACAGCAGTGAAGACACGGTCTCGGCTGGACCCTTGGCGAAATCGCCGAGGTGCCAGACCTCGTCGTTCGGGCCAACCGTTTCGTTCCAAAACGCAACCAGCGCCTGGTCATGCTCGACCAACGAGGCGAAGGGACGCCGGTCGATGCGCAGAATGCGCGGATCGTTGAAATGCGTATCGGAAGTGAAGAAGATCATGCGCCGCGGCCGGCTGCGATGCGCGTTTGGCGGTCACCTCTAACTGCCGGAGCGCTCTTCGGCTTCATCATCGATCCCGATCGGGGCTTCCCTGAGCATCTTGAGTGCCTCTTCCTTCGTAAGGCCGCACTTGCGCGCGAAGTAGAGCGCCTCGATCGCCTTTTCGCGATCCGCCGTAGATTTTGCGTGCTGTTTGGGCTTTTTGCCCATCGTTCTCTGCCACCTTCCGAGGCCACCAAACCATCACAGTGCCGCGTTGTTCCCGTGCATGGGCTGACCTGCCGGACTGCGCGAATGCCGATGTCGCCGACACCGCGCGAGCCCCCCGGACAGCGCGTATATCAGCCGGCTCGCGACAACGGTGGAGCGACTCCAACCCCGACAGCGTGAATTCAAACGAAAGCCCGCGCCGTGGGAGGGGCCGGCGCGGGCGATCGGGCTACCGATCTTGCAGCGCGGGGGTCGACCGCTGCATGGCTCGAACTGTGCAAGCGAGCATTTGTTCCGGGCCGCATGCAAAGCATCGGCGTTTCATTTGCATCCTGGGGGACACAACCAGCATTTCGCTTCAGTCCGCCGCCGATGTGGGAGGATGAATACCGCCTTGCGCTAATTCGTCCGCCCTGGACACGAAACCAACCGCGCATTGAGCGCGTAGCTTCGGCGATTTAAAAACACCTGCACTGGAATATTTCCGGGCGCATGGAACATCTCCGGCCGCTGATGTTTAGGCCGGAATGACGATGATCTCTGTTCTTACAATGATTTACTCTCTCGCCATCTTTATCGGCGCGAAGCGGCGCAACCTCTTGGTGAATGCGAAACTCGATAGAGTTTTGCGCAATATGGCTGGCGCAGAACTGAATCAACGTGGCCAGTAAACCGCAACAGCGCCGGTTCCAGTTCACAGCCAGTGTCCTCGCGGCCGCTACCTCGGTTCGCGTGGCAAGCGGCTCGGCAGGACTGCAAGGGCCACCCCCTCTGGGCTGGCTGGTGCGTGGTCGATCCGATTTCGTCGATGAGGGCGGAGCACGCTGGCTCGAATTGGGGAGCCGCGTCCACGATCCCCGCACCGGGGCACGCACCTTAGGTCCGGCCCACGCGAGTGGCTTCGGAGGACCTATCCATGAACGATGATGATCCTATAGATTCGCTCGCCAATGCAATTCGTCATCGCAGCGCAATTTTGTTTGTGGGGGCGGGGGTATCGATCAGCGTCGGACTTCCGTCTTGGGAGAAACTCATCGAGCGAATGGCAAAGGAGCTCGGCGTCGACGATGAATTTTCCACGCGACGCGATCGTTTTCAGACCTTGGCCGAATACTATCGGATCAAGCATGGCAGCATCGGACCACTTCGCAGTTGGATGGACAGAAACTGGTCTGTCGCCAAGGAACGGATCGAGAAATCGGAATTGCACCGTCTCATCGTGACGCTCGATTTTCCCGTCATCTATACGACGAACTATGACCGGAACCTGGAACTCGCTTTTGAAATCCACGGTCGAGAGTACGTGAAAGTGGCCAACGCACGGCACGTTGCGCAGGCCCGTCGAGGCGTAACCCACATCGTGAAATTTCACGGCGACTTTGACGAGGACTCTTCCCTTGTCCTCACCGAAACTGACTATCTTGACCGCCTGTCCTTCAATTCTCCCCTTGATGTCCGCTTTCGCTCGGATGCTCTCGGCAGCACGATCCTGTTCATTGGCTATAGCCTCTCCGATCCAAACATTCGGCTGCTGTTGCACCGGCTTTGGCAAACCTGGCACCGGTCTGGATATGAGAAAGATCGTCCCCCTTCGTTCATCTTCATGCCCAGCCGCAACCCTGTGGAGGAGGCCGTGCTTGGGCGCTGGGGTATTTCGGTGCTCGTTGGCGCAGGTGATGATCCTGAAGCCGGTCTGACGGACTTCCTCAGGCGTTTGGTGGAAGCGGTGGCGGTGACCTGAGGCGCGCTCCCTAGTGGACTGCAGTCGGGTTTCTCAGGTGCGCGGTGACCGACGCACCAGGCGGTGGCCGACAGGCGCCAGATCGGCGACTGTTGGAGCCACGACTTCCACAATCAATCCCGCCGCCTCATCTTGGCGTGAAGTCGATCTCCGGCGTCAATTGCCGGCAATATGCACAAACCAGGTCAATCGTCGTTTGCACATCATCCAGGCAAACAACTTCCGACGGGGTATGCATGTAACGCAAAGGCACGGAGAGCACCCCACTTGCGACGCCGCCTCGGTTCTGCTGCATGACACGCGCGTCGGTAGGGCTTGAGCTGCCCACCGCCTGAAGCTGATAAGGTAGGCCCTCTTTCTCGGCCACCGACTTCAGCAGATTGAACACCACCGGGTTGGTGTTCGCGCCTTGAGTGATTGCCGGCCCTTTCCCAAGGTCCAGTTTGCCCTGATCCTCGGCGCGAGCGCGCGGATAGTCCATCGCCACGCCCATATCGATTGCGAGGCCGGTTCGAGGTGCGATGTTGAACGCTGAGGTCATCGCGCCTCGGGACCCAATTTCCTCTTGAACCGTACCCAGGATATAGAGGCCCACGCCGGGGTGAACGCCTCCCTCCTCGGAGAGGCAGCGCAGGACCTCGGCGCCGATGAGGAGGCCAACCTTGTTGTCGAACGCTCGTCCGACAGCAAGGTTGCCCTGTAGCGCCGCAAACTCGCCGTGGATAGTGACCGCGCTGCCGACCTCTACGACCTTCAACGCTTCCTCTCGCGAACTCGCGCCGATATCGATCCATAGTTCCATCAGCGAGGGAGTTTGAGACGTGTCAGAGGCTTTGAAGGTCTGGATTGCTTTGCGACCTACGACGCCCAGGATCGGCTCCTTGCCGTGCACCCAGACACGCTGGCCGATTTCAGTGGCAACGTCCGTTCCACCTATGGTGCTGAAGAAAAGAAAGCCGTCATCGTCGATGTAATGGACGATGAAGCCGACCTCATCCATGTGCCCGGCATACATGAAGCGCATAGACGCCTCAGGATTGATGATCGCCGTGACATTGCCCATGACGTCCGTCGTCAACCTGTGGGCATACGGACGAACATACTCGCGGAAAAGCTCCGCTACGGGTTGCTCAAAGCCGCTCGGCGACGGGGTCGCCACAATTTCCTTCAAGAACTTGAGTGATTCATCGCGCATCAAGCTGACTTTCACGGTTCAAGGGGTGGAGGGCCATTCGAGCATGGTCATACTCGTCGGGCTTCGCGCCAATTTTGGCCTTCTTCGGTGCGATCGCCCGCGAATTGGTCAGCCCAAGGCAGGTTGTGGAGCCAGGCTTCGCGCCGGGGGGTCCAAAGCTCGTATGTCGGGAGAAGGTCGTTTGGCGCATCGTCGAGAGTGCCGATCATGATCTCGGCTTCGTCGTCGCGGAGATTCACCACGCGCGACCCGCATGCCGGACAAAAACCTCTGCCGTTGAACGCCGCAAGCTCGCCCTTGCACTGGTAAGCCGACCGTGGCCACACGGCAAAGGCACTGTAGGTGCTGCCGCTGGTTCGCTTGCAATCCTGGCAATGACACAAGCCAACGCGCAACGGCGCGCCGGCAACAACATACCTCACAGACCCGCAAAGACAGCCGCCGGTCCGCTCTATCTTGTCAACCTCGTCGTTCATGGTCGCCGCCGACATGAGTGAGGGGAAACGTGTTGGACTCCGCTCTGCCGTTTCCATCGAGGCATCAAGTTAATGGGCAATGTCTTCAACAAGGCCTAGCTCCAAAGCTCTTGCTGCCATCAGGTAGCAGCTGTTCAGGGCATGGTCGCGCAGCTCTTCCAGCGATGTTCGAGAACCTTGGACGAGATCGGCGAACCCTTCATTCTCGAGTCGCTCTGCCGTTTCCAACAGCGCAAGTTGTTCGCGAACGATCTGAAGACAGCTTCGAATTGGTCCATTCAGAACCAAGTCTTTCTCAAGCCTTCTTTCATGAATCAGCAGGACTGCTTGCGGGCAAAGGAACCTGCAGGCTTTCGGGAAAGCGGCAAGGACCGTTACCCCGGCAGAGTAAACCGTATTCTTGCCAATGATGTAGCCGTTGCGGCCCGAGTGTTTCAGAAAAAGTTTGAACTCTAGAGCTAGACGTCGCGCGCCGTCGGCGTCGCCTCCGGGCGTGTCGATTTCAACGTAGAGATCGTCTTCCCCGGAACGCACGGCTTTCAAATCGTCCAAGGCTTTGGTGACGACAGTGTCATCAATCAAGCCGTGTATACGCAAGTTTGGATCGAACAAAAGCCGGTGAAGGTCTGGAGCGGGCGGCGGGGAGACGGTGTGTTCGGCTGACTGGGGCAACAGGTCCATATAGGCATCCTCATTATGGGGCCGAACTTAGTTGGTACCCTTTTGTTCCCTTGAGGGAGTTCGAGCGGTGGTGATCACAGCCGCGTCTCTCAGCGGCTGTGGAGCTCCCTCTTTCATTGCAGATCCTTTTCGCACCAGGCCCGGTAGAGGCACCTCAGCCGCTAGGTTGGCTCCATGGGCATATCGGGCATTTGCCGGAGCTGACGCAGTCGCTTTGCTGATTTCTGCTACGTCCGGGACCAGTCCTGTGGACGGTTGAACTCGACGGCCTCAATGGTTCCCGGCTGCTGCCTTCCGGACCCCCCGCGGTCGGGCTATTTTTCCTGGCCGTGCCATTTTTCCGGGGGGCTGAAACAAACAGCTTTGTTGGCAGTTCTAGCGTCCGGAGCACCGGCTCCGCGCGGCGCGGCCGAGCGGCCGGGGCTGTCCGGCAGGAGGTCCAGCAATGTCTCACGATATGCAAAGACGATTTGCAACGCGCTTGATCGCGGTTGCGCTGATGCTCTCGGCCAGTGGCGTGGCGCCTGTCCTGGCCCAGGATACCCCGACCGACTTCACAGCGATCATCCAGCAGAAATTGCCGGCCGTGGTCGCGATCACGACCCGGGAGGTTGTCCAGGACCAGACGACGGCGGGCGACTTTACAAGTCCGTTCGACGGCCAGGGCCTCGGACCCGTTCAGCCGCAGGTGAGGGAGGCGCTTGGCTCCGGATTTGTGATCAGTGCCGACGGCTACATCGTCACCAACAACCATGTCGTTGCCGATGCGACAGAGATCCATGTCGTATTTTCCGACAAGGAAACGGCGCCGGCGCAATTGGTCGGCCGTGACCCCGCCACCGATATAGCGGTGCTGAAGGTCGACCCGCGGCCCAACATGACCACGACCAAATGGGGTGACTCGGATGCAATGCAGCCGGGCGCATGGACAATCGCGATCGGCAGTCCCTTCGGGCTCGGAGGGACTGTCACTGTCGGCGTTCTTTCGGCCCGCTCGCGAGACATTCAAGCCGGGCCGTACGACGATTTTCTCCAGACGGACGCGTCGATCAACCGAGGCAACTCGGGCGGTCCGCTGTTCAACGCACGTGGCGAGGTGATCGGCGTCAACACCGCCATCGTCTCGCCGTCCGGCGGCAGCATCGGGATCGGGTTTGCGGTGCCATCGCGCACCGCCCAAAGCATCGCCGACCAGTTGATCAGAACCGGCCGGATCGAGCGTGGCTTCATCGGGGTCCGCCTGCAGGACATCACGCCGTCGCTGGCTGAGGCCCTCGAGATGAAGGATGACAAGGGCGCGCTGGTTGCTTCGGTCGAGCCCGGCAGCCCGGCGGAGAAAGCCGGCTTGAAGCCGGGTGACGTGATCACCCGGTTCAACGGCAAGGGCATTGAGGGTGTCCATGACCTCACGCTTGCGACGGCTAGCCAGAAGCCTGGCAGCAAGGCCACTCTGACACGGAGTAACGGCGGCAAGGACCAGGAGATCGCGCTTGTCATCGGTGAGCGCAAGGATGCGGAGGTGAAGACCGGCGCTGTTCCCGACAAGAAGTCGGCGGCCGAAGGCCTCGGCCTATCCCTCAGCCCGATTCCGGATCAGGCGCGTCAGCAGCTAGGCATCAAATCAGGAACAACCGGCGTCTTCGTCGTGGAAGTGGTTCCCGATGGCCTTGCCGCCCGGAGCGGATTGCAGCCCGGCGATGTCATCATATCGGCCAACAATCGCCGCGTGACGGAGCCTTCGGATATCGTCGAGGAGTGGGCGAACTCTCGCCGGCAGAGCAAGCCCATCCTGTTTCGGCTGGAAAGGCAGGGGCAGTCCGTGTTCGTGGCGGTCGCCGGGAAATGACCGTCTCCAGGACGGCCATGTGACTGCACCAGGATCCGCTTGCGGATCCCGCTTCAAGGGTGTCGGACCCCAGGTGCACCGGGGAAGCATCGCCGCAGAAAGTCTGCGGGATGCGCTCATCGGCCGGGTGCGCACGCGCACTGATTCTGCAGCGCCATCGTGCTCGAAGGCGCTCGCCATCCTCAGGCAGTTTCGCGCCTTGCCGTAAGCCGTGCCTGGAGAAGGACGACGACGAGCAAAAACAGCCCGCGGATCACCGACTGCCAGTAGGCTGACAGCGAAATCCAGCCCATGCCGTTTTCGAAGTTCAGGACGTTGAAAAGGATCCCGAGCAACAGCACGCCGGCCAGCGTGGTCAACACCGAGCCAGAGCCGCCGGTCAGCAGCGTCCCGCCCACGACGACCGCTGCGATGGCAAACAGTTCCCAGCCGACGCCCTCGATCGGCTGGCCTGCGCCGAACTGAGAAGCGAGGACGACGCCGGCGAGCCCGGCCAGGCACCCGCTTGCGACATAGACGAGAAATTTGACGCGGTCCGTGCGCAGCCCCATCAGCCGCGAGGCATCCTCGCCGCCGCCGATGGCCAGCACCGTCCGTCCCGTGCTGGTGTAGTTCAGGACCACTGAGCCGACGGCATAGGCAACCAGGGCGATGACTGCCGGAATCGGGAAAATCCAGAAATTCCCTTGGCCGATGGCGGTGAAACCCGAATCGTAAGACACCGAAACGGTCTGGTTGCCGGCCAGAAGCAGCGCCGAGCCGCTTGCGGCCAGCATGGTGGCAAGCGTGGCGATGAAAGGCATCAGGTTGCCGCGCGTAACCAGGAGCGCGTTGATCAGCCCGGCTGCTAGGCCGGCGCCAACGCCCGCTGCAAGGCCTGCCACGATGCCGTGCGGGCTCGCCAGGGCCGACGCGACGCTGCCCAAGGCGGCGACGGAGCCGACGGACAGGTCTATGCCGCCGGTCATGATCACGAAGCACATGCCGAGCGCGACGAGCGCGAACATCGAGTTGTAGCGCAGAACACTCATCACGTTGAAGAGGCCGAGGAAGCGGTCGTAACGCAGGAATCCGAACAGGACGAGGGCTGCAAGCGCGATGACGACACCATAGGTGCCGATGATGCGAACCAGTCTGGCGCTGTTCATGAATTACCCCCGGTGTTGCTGCTGCAGCCAGACGGCGAATGCGATGATGCCGGCCTTGACGACGAGCGCAGCGGCGTCGGGCACGCCATTTGCAAGCAGCGTGTAGCGCACCAACTGGATGGTCAGAGCGCCCAGCAGGGTGCCGATGATTGTGGCCTTTCCACCACTCAACAGCGTGCCGCCCACCGCGACCGCCGCGATGGCGTCGAGTTCCATGCCCAGCCCGACGAGATTGGCGTCGCTGGAGGAGTTGATCGCAATGACGACGAGACCGGCTAGCCCCGCGCACAGGCCGCTGATCGCATAGACGGCGAGCTTGATCCTCGATACGGCGATGCCGGCGAGTTCAGAGGCCTTTTCATTGCCGCCGACCGCCAGGATGCTTCGCCCGAACACTGTGCGGTGAAGGGCCCAAGCGGCCGCCGCAACCAGCACGGCCATGATGATGACCTGCGCGGGAATGCCGAGCGGGCGGGCAAGTCCGATCCACTGGAATTGCGGCACGCGGAAGGTCTGCAGATTGCCGTTGGTCATGACCTGCGCGATCCCGCGCCCGGCGATGAACAGCACGAGCGTTGCGACGATCGGTTGGATGCGGAAGCGCGAGACCAACCAGCCGTTGAACAACCCGAACAGGCCGGCGACGAAGATCGAGGCAACCATCGCGACGGCTACCGCCAGACAGATGTTTCCGACCGGGAAGATCGTGCCCATGAAGATCATCGGCGCCAATGCGCCGGAGATCGCCATCAGCGAACCAACCGACAGGTCGATGCCGCCGGTGGCGATCACCAGGGTCATCCCCACCGCGACGATCACAATCGTGCAGACCTGGGTTAGGTTGACGTTGAGTGTCTGCAGCGTCGCGAAATTGCGCGTATAGGCAAGGTTGAAGACCACCAGCAGCACAAGCGCGATCACCGTGCCGTAGCGCGCCAGGAAACCGAACACATCAAAGCGGCGGTTTCCAGCGTCGTTGGCTGCGGATGGTGTGGCCAGATCGCTCACGCTGCCTCCTTCGCCGCGCCGCCATGCGCCATCGCCGCGAGCACGTCCTCCTCGTTGGCTGCCTGGCCTTCCAGTTCGGCCACCCTCACTCCTTCGCGCAGCACGAATATGCGGTCGGCTCCTTCCATCACTTCCTCGAGTTCCGAGGAGATCATCAGCACGCCGAGCCCGTCATCGGCAAGCTTGCGGATGAGGCGCTGGATCTCGGCCTTGGCCCCGACATCGATGCCGCGCGTCGGCTCATCGAGAATGAGCAGCTTCGGGTTCATTGCCAGCCAGCGGGCAAGCAGCACCTTTTGCTGGTTGCCGCCCGACAACTCGCGGACCTTCTGGTTAGGCCCCGAGCATTTGATGTCGAGTTCACGAATGAAGCGCTCGACGATCTCCTTCTGCCGGGCCTCGTTCAGGATGCCATTGCGGCTGATTTTCGGCAGCAGTGCCAGTGTTATGTTCTCCGCGACGGTCATTTCCGGCACGATGCCCTCGGCCTTGCGGTCCTCAGTGCAGAAGCCCATCCCTGTGGCGATGGCGTCAGCGGCACGTGCGGGATGGTAGGACGCGCCCTCCATCGTCATCTCGCCTGCGCTCCGGCGGTCGGCGCCGAATACGAGGCGGGCTGTTTCGGTGCGGCCGGCGCCGAGCAAGCCGGCAAAGCCGGCGATCTCGCCGCGGCGCAGGTCGAAGCTCACGTCACGCACTAACTGGCCGGCCGCCAGCCCTTGCGCGGTAAACAGCACATCACCGATCCTCGACCGATCGCGTTCACCGAACGCGGTCGCATGGCCTTCGACGGCTGCGACGTCGCGGCCGAGCATGGCCGCGACCAGCTCCAGCTTGCCGATGTCGCTCATCGCCGCGCTTCGCACCGTGCGGCCGTCACGCATGATCGTGACCCGGTCGCAGACCTCATACAACTCGTCGAGCTTGTGGCTGACGAACAGAACGGAGACGCCGTCGGCCTTGAGCTGACGGATAACGCTGAACAAGACCGAGACTTCACGCTCGTCCAGCGAGGAGGTCGGCTCATCCATGATCACGAGGCGGGCGGAAAAGCCGATGGCGCGGGCGATCGCCACCATCTGCTGCGTGGCGGTGTTGAAATCGCTGAGCGGGCGGCGCACGTCGATGCCGATCGAGAAGCGGCTGAGCAGGCGCTCGGCTTCCGCATGCATCGCGCTCCAGTCGAGCAGGCCGCGGCGGCGCTTCTCGCGTCCAAGGCAGATGTTCTCGGTCACCGAGCGCAGCGGTACGAGATTGATCTCCTGGTAGATGGTGCTGATGCCGCTGACCTGCGCCTGATGCGGAGACCCAACTTCGAACGGCTTCCGTTCGAACAGCACCTGCCCCGCATCCCGGCGGTAATAGCCGGTGAGCACCTTGATAAGTGTCGATTTGCCCGCACCGTTCTGGCCGATGAGTGCGTGGATCTCGCCCGGAAGCACCTGGAGCGAGGCATCGGCCAGGGCAGGGATGCCGGCAAAACGCTTCTGGATGTCACGCATGTCCAGGAGCAGCGCGGCTTGGTCCGGCTGAGCGGTCATCGTCAAACTCCCAAACCCTACCCGCCGAAGCGGGTAGGGCAACTGGAAAGAAAGTGGATATCAGAACGCAATATCGAAGTCTTTCTTCGCGTTCGTGGCGTCGAAGAAGGCATCCTCGTTCTTGATGAACGGCGGGATCTTCTTGCCGGCCGCATAGTCGGCCATCGTTGCGAAGGCCTTCGGCCCGAACAGCGGGCTGCAAGCGCAGATAGCGCCGATCTTGCCGTCAATGATCGCCTGGACGCCTTCCTTCTCGCCGTCGATCGACAAGATCAGCACATCCTTGCCCGGGGTCTTGCCGGCTGCTTCCAAAGCGGCGATGGCGCCTAGCGCCATCTCATCATTATGCGCGTAGATGATATCCGCATCAGGGTGCGCCTGAAGCAGCGTCTCGGCGACCTGCCGGCCCTTGTCACGGGCGAAGTCGCCGGACTGCGATGCCAGGATGGTGAACTGCGAGTGCTTGGCGATGAAATCGTCGAAGCCTTTCTTGCGGTCGGTAGCGGCCGAGGCTCCGGTCGTGCCTTCCAGCTCGATGATTTTCGACTTGCCATTGGCGTTCTTGACCAGCCATTCGCCGACGCGGGTCGCCTCCTCGATGAAATCCGAACCGATGAAGCAGACATAATCCTCGCCCGGCTTGGCCATGGTGTGATCAACGTCGCGGTCGACCAGAAACACCGGTATGCCGGCATCGCGCGCGGCAAGAATGACCGGCACCAGGGGCTTGTCTTCGCGGGGCGGCAGGAAGATTGCGTCGACGCCCTGCGCGATCATCGAGTTCACGTCGGAGGCCTGCTTGGCCGACGAACCGGCGGCATCCGTGTAGACCAGCTGATGGCCGAGCTTGGCGGCTTCGTCCTGCATGCTCTTGGTCTCGGCAAGGCGCCACGGATTGTTGCTTTCCGTCTGGGCGAAACCGACCTTGTACTTGTCCTTCTTGGCGAGTGGCGGGAGCGCCGCGAAGGCGCGTGAGCCGAGTGTCAGCGCGACCGCGCCGGCGGCGGAGCCAACCAGTAGTTTTCGACGGGTAATGATCATGCTCTTTCCTCCTTTATTGTCGCTTTCAGCGACTGTGTAATTTCCTCACGATATCGGCCCAGACGGCTTCGGCGATGACGCCGTCGGCAAGCTGGATCCGGCGCTATGCCGCCTCCAAAATAAAGTCGGCGCAGCGGTCGCCCAGCATCATGGCGGGCGCCGCCGTATTGCCGGCATTGATGTTGGGGCAGGCCGACATGTCGGCAACCCGCAGATTGTCTATTCCGCGCACGCGCAGCGCCGCGTCCAGCACCGCCATCCGGTCGCTGTCCGAGCCCATCCGGCATGTCCCGGCCGGATGGTAGTTGGTCTTCACAAAGCGCTTGCAATGCTTTGTCATGGCTTCGTCGCTGAGATCATCCTGGCTTGGCACGGCAATGGCCTTGACCCGATCGGCGAGCGGCTTGGTCTGAAAAACCTGCAGGAAATAACGCTGGCCGGAGATCATTTCCCTCATGTCGTCGGGATGTTTAAGGAGGTTCGGCGAAACGATCGGCATGTCCTTCGGATCCGCCGAACGCAGCCTCACGAAACCGCGCGACTTTGGCTTCACCACCACTGTCGTCACGGTAAGCCCATAGGTGTTCTCGACCAAGGTCAGGATATCGCGGTCCAGATAGACGTGCGGTACGCAGAAGGCCTGGATCGTCGGTTCGCCCTCGGGATCGGCCGGATTGACGAAGGCTCCGGCCTCCACCCCCGCTGACAGGATCGTGCCGGTGCCGAAGAGCTTGAAATGCAGGCCGTTCCTGATCATCCTCCAGCCTTGGCCCTGCCTGAAATAGCCGTATGGGCCGTTTGCGGTGGCGATGATCGGCACCTCCGGATGGTCGATCAGGTTTTCGCCGACCCCGGGCAGGTCGGCGACGCAGGAAATGCCGTGCCCGGCAAGCGCCTCGGCGGGGCCGATGCCGGACAGCATGAGCAGTTTCGGCGAGACGAGGGCACCGGACGAGACGATCACGTCGGCATCTGCATGGACGGTATGCTCGGCGCCCGACGCATCCGAATAGACGACGCCGGTGACCCGACCGTTTTCGATCAGCAGCCGGCTGACTGTGCAATTGAGTTTCAGCGTCAGCTTGGGATCATTCGTCAGCGGCTCGATGAAGGCATAGGCGGCGCTGCTGCGCTTTCCCCGCCGGTTCATGAACTGGTAGAAGCCGACCCCGCGCTGCGACGGTCCGTTGAAGTCATGGTTGTACGGCAATCCAAGGCCTTGGACGGCCTGGACGAACCAACGGGAAACATCATCGATGTGGCCTGGATCCGAGACCAGCAGCGGACCTTCGCTGCCATGCAGTTCGCCGCCGAGGCGGTTGTTTCCCTCCATGCCGGTGAAATGCGGCAGCACCGCCTGCCAGTTCCAGCGCACGCCGGCATTGTTGCCGCGCAGCAGTTCGTCCCACTCCTCATAATCGGCCGAGCGGCCTCGCATGTAGACCTGGGCGTTGACCGAGGTGCCGCCGCCCAGCACGTTGCCTTGCGAGATTTCATGGACGCGGCCGTCGAGATGGGCCTGCGGCTCGGTGCGGTGATAGCGCATGAATTTCGAGCCGTTGATCATCTTGAAGATGCCGGGCGGCATGTCGAGCAAGGGATGATGATGGGAATGGCCGGCCTCCAGCAGCAGGGTTCGCCGTCCCGCTTTGACAAGCCTTGCCGCCGCGACGCAGCCGGCTGCTCCGCCGCCCACCACGATATGGTCGTAGGACTGCGTCATGCTTCCGGCGCCTCACGGCTTTCGAATGTACCGCGGACATACTCCCAGGCCGCCGAGAGGTGGTTGAGCAGCGCCCGCTCGGCGCCGTCAGGATCTCGCTCAATGATGGCCGTGCAGATTTCACGATGGCTGAGGAAATTCACGCGGTTGCGCTCGGGCGACCGTGGCATGCGCATCCAATGCGGCGACAGCCATGCGGTAAATGCCTTGTGCACGACAGGCAGCACCGGGTTGCGCGCGATGTCATAGAGCGCTGCGTGGAACGCCACGTCCGTCGCATAGAATTTCTCGGAATCCGGGATGGCCGCCTCGTTCATCGCCAGCGCCGCCCTCAGGGCTGTGACGTCATCCTTGCGGGCATGGATGGCGGCGTTGCGCGCCAGCGACGCCTCGAGGAAGACGCGCATGTCGTAGAGGTTCTTCACGCCCGCCTGGTCGCTCAGCAGATGTCCTACAATGCCGTCGAGGGCGCCGAGCGCGGCATCCAGGCCAGGCCGGCGCGCCACGGGCCGGAACCGCGGACGCGCTTCCACCAGGCCGCGGCTGGCCAGGCGCGCAATCGCCTCACGCACAACGCCCCGGCCGACACCATACTCGATCATCAGTTCGCGCTCGGCCGGCAGGTAGCTGCCGTCGCCAAGCCTTCCGGACGTGATGTCGGCCTCTATGCCGGCCACCATCGCGTCGGCCGCGCGGGCGGCGAGAATAGCCGCGGGCATCTCAGGACGCTCTTCCGTATCCAGCAAGCCTTTTCCTCCCAGATGGTCCTGTTATTAGAAGGTAAATCGGACCAAAGCACAAGCGGTTTGATGCTTTTGTAGGACCAAAAATGACAGACTGGCTTCAGAATCGCTGAAAGATCAACCACATTGTTGCTAGTCAGCGCTGCCGGTGCAATTATGGTCCGATGAAAAAACCTGAATGGAGCGCAGCATGAGCCGCACCGAAATCAAGGAAGTCGAGACCCGGCTGTTCCGGGTCCCACTGCGTGAGGTGATGACCGATGCCAAGCACGGCGCGCACACGCATTTCGAGCTGGTCACCGTCACGCTGAGGCTTGCCGACGGCACCGAGGGCACAGGCTACACCTACACCGGCGGCAGGGGCGGCTATGCGATCAAGGCAATGATCGATCACGACCTCGCGCCGTTCCTCAAGGCTCGCGACACGACGCAGATCGACACGATTTACGACGGCATGCTCTGGCACATCCACTATGTCGGGCGCGGCGGCATCGCTTCTTTCGCGATTTCGGCGATCGACATCGCGTTGTGGGACCTCAAGGGCCGGCGTAGCGGCCTGCCGCTTTGGCAGATGGCGGGCGGGGCCGGGAAGAGCGCCAAGGCCTATCGCGGCGGCATCGACCTAAACTTTACCCTCGATCAGCTTTTGGCCAGCATCGATTCCTATCTCAATGGCGGCTTCACCGGGGTGAAGATCAAGGTCGGCAAGGACGACCTGGCCGAGGATGTGGCCCGGGTGAAGGCAGTTCGCGAGCGCATAGGACCTCATGTCACCTTTATGGTTGACGCTAACTACGCGCTCGACGTCCCGCGAGCGATCGAGGCAGCGAGAGCATTCGCCGCCTACGATCTGCTGTGGTTCGAGGAGCCCATCATACCCGACGACTATGAGGGTTACGCCAGCATTGCCAAGGCGACCGGAATGCCCCTGGCAATGGGAGAAAACCTGCATGTCATCGAGGAGTTCGAGCATGCCTTCGCTTGGTCGAATCTCAGCTACATCCAACCCGACGCCTCCAACTGCGGCGGGGTCACAGGCTGGCTGCGCGTGGCGGCGCTCTCACGCAAGGCTGGCATTCCGGTCTGCAGTCACGGGATGCAGGAACTTCATGTCAGTCTCGTTGCAGGTCAGACAAATGCCGGCTGGGTGGAGGCGCATAGTTTCGATATTGACCTTTACACCACCGAGCCGCTTAGGCTTCAGGATGGTTTGGCGATAGCACCCGACGAGCCTGGAGTGGGCGTTGTCTTCGACTGGCGCAAATTGGCGGATTTTCGCCAATAGCGCCCCCTGAACGGCGGCACGGCCGCATGCATTTTGTCCGGATCCTGATTCCTCGTTCCGGCAACGCGGAGAGCCCTTCGACAGGAAGACTTCGACCGTCTGAAGAACGAATTCGCCGCCGCCGCAGCCAGCGGGCATACCGCTTATCGGATGCCACACTTACATTTGTAATTGCAGCGACGCTTCACCGGCTTTAACTCACGCGATCATAGCAGCGACACGACAAATGCAGGCGGCCGCCCGAACACCGGCAGAAGCTGCAAGCATTGGGTGCGCCTGCAGGGAGGCGGCGATGGTTGCAACGCGTACGGACACTGCGCATGCGGTTATGGAGGACTTCATTCTATCGCGGCACCGCTCACTGGTCCGCGAAGTTGGATTTTACGAGGCTATGAGTCAAACCCGACAAGCGATCGCCACATCGCGCGAGGTGCTGAGGCGCTTTCGCGAACGTCAGGGCGACGACACTCCTCGAGCAAAGAATACAGACCGTGGTCCTGTCGCCGTGTCAGCCTTCGATGCCGACATCATACGCGCTGCATGCCGAGATCTGATCGCGGAGATGAACGTGCCCGAGTGTCAATGGCGCGAGCTGGCGCGAAGTCTGGTGCGCGAATTCGTGGCCTGCGAGCAGACCGAAGCCGGTTTGGTGGATTGGATCGTCCGCCGGCCAGCGATGACGAAGACGGACGAGGCCGGCTGACCGGAGCCAACTGGCGAGGCGGCGAATGAGCCAGGAGTCAGTCGACCGCAATCAACGCGAGCAAACAGGTCTCCCGGCGACTTGTTGCGCGGAACTGCGGTGGTCCGAGGATCGGAAACTTTGGCGAGCGGCTTGGACACATCTGATCCTCCTCGCTTTTAGGCGTCCGGCCCCGTGTTCGCATTCGGAGACGAATGCGTCCAGCCGACTGTCCAAGGCAGGGCGACGGCCATGTCGCGTTGCTCCCGGCCTTCGCTCACAAAGGAGCCCAAGCCGGATGCTAACCAGGCTGCATTAGGCCAATGGGAACAATTTGCGCGGGCCGAGCTTGGGCTAGCGTGGTACAGAGGTGCAAGTATGCAAGATAATTTTGACCGAGCTTCATCCGTCGCGGAGGTTGCGGAATCATTCGTGAGATCCCGGAGGCCGTTCTCTGTCGTATCGACCCGGGATGCGGTCACGATTGTCAGGAAACAGGCAGCTTTTTGCGAGCATACGGATGGCGAGCTTGCGGAGTTGGTGGCGGCAATTGCGGTCAGGCATGGTCGGTTGGTCGCCTTCGATCTTGATCTCGACGACACAGGGTTGGAGATCGGTCGCGCAGCATAGCCAACGCCTCACGCAATGAGATAGCCACCGTCAACCGGCAGAATTGCCCCAGTGATGAAGCCCGCGAGCGGCGAACACAAGAACAAGGCGGGGCCGGTCAGGTCGCCCGGCGTACCCCAGCGACCCATCGGAGTGCGTTTCATCAATTCCGCGTTGCGAGCTGGATCGGCCCGTGGCGCGGCGGTCATGGCGGTCTCGATCCAGCCAGGCGCCAATGCGTTTACGCGAATGCCATCCCCGGCATAGGCGATGGCGAGCGACTTGGTAAGTTGCACGATGGCGCCCTTGGATGCGGCGTAAGCCGGCGCATGAGCTGCGCCGAAAAACGCGAACATCGAGGCGATGTTGACGATGGCGCCCCCGTTCGAGAGTGCCCCTCGGAACGCGCTCGCACTCCGCATGGAGCCGGTGAGATTGATATCGACCACCGTTTCGAAACCCTGGACAGTGAATTCGGCGGCGCGCAGGTTTACCCCTGCGCAATTTACGAGCGCTGCAACGGATGTGAACTGACTGGAATATCCTTCGACCGCAGTCATGTCCCGGACGTCGAGTACTGAATACGAGACGGCGGTGCCGTATGCACGAGCGGCCGCCACCTCGGCGGCCGTGGCCCCCGTCGCGTGGACGATTGCCCCGGCCCGGGCGAACGCCATGGCGATGCCGTTTCCGATGCCTGTCGTGCCTCCGGTAATGACGACGATCTTGCTCGCGAAGAAGGGCATGGCCCATATGGAATCGGTCACCAAAATCTCCTCGTTTCGCCTCTGTGGCGGAGCGCGAACTCATCGCAGCGGAAGACAAACGGGCGGATGCCTACCGCACGAATTGATCGACGAAATCGTCACCGAGACCCACGCTCGCATAGTGGCTTCTGCACATGTCGATCTTGGTGAAAACGTCCTCGAAACCAATCTGCTTGTTATCCTTGTCCAGGTAAACCATGCAGCCGGAAATGTTGAAGAAGGTGATCATCTCGGGCACGTCGCTTGGAACCGTGAGCGTGTGGATTTCACCGGGCGGCTCGAAAACGTAAGATCCCGTCTCTGCCACCCAGTCGTGTTCAAGATAGTGCCAACGCCCCTTGATCACATAGCCATGCACGGGGGCCGGATGCAGATGACGGCTTAATATCCCGGCCCGGCGTACGCGGAGCAGATTGCACCACTGCCCTTGCATTGTGTTGAGCATAAGTGGTCGGAACCACACGCCCTCCGCCTGTGGGACCCAGACACGCTCGTCTTCGGGGACGGCAGCGATCGCGATCTCTTTCGGTGCCAGGGGATGGGCGGAGCCGTTGAAGGATTGATACATAGGAACCTCTGTCGCCAATTCATTGGAGTCCATATCAGCGCGATCCTAACAACTGGGCCGAGTTCTGCCGAGGCGCAATCGGGCGCCCACGCATTGGGAAAGTTGTCGGCGCGCGCCCGCCCGCTGCCGCGACCGCAAGCGGGAAGGGTTTCGGGATGGTCCGTTGGGCGTCGAAGACGATCCGTGGGTTCCTTCTTGCCTTATCATGCGGCTATCCGGGAGTGCACCGGGCTGGTCCTGGTCTGGAAGCCCCGGTTTCGGACTTCCAAGGCCAGCAAGGCGAGTTCGACCTCGTCCAATCGCGACGGGCGTGCATTTTCCGGCATGCCTTCGGCGGTGGCCAGGTCGATCAGGTACTCGTTCCAGGCCCAGTTCTTGAGCACAGCGCGTTTCTCGTCGGGTGCGAGCACCGGGTCATCCACAACCTCCATCGGAGAGGCGTAGAATGTCTCCGGCTCGGAAAGCGCCGTCTGTATGTGCGCTGCCTGTGCGCCGGCGCCATAGCCGTGGCTTGCCTGGAGCCAAGCCAACTGCAGCCGCTGCCAAACCAGGTCGGAAAAGGCCTGTTTCTCCTCCGATGCATGCTGGCGCGTGACCTTGGCCTGGGAAGCAGGAGGTGCAGCCTGCACGACATAGTTGAGGCCTTGACGCTCGGCATAACGGATCGCCGCTTCCAGCGTCGGAAAGTTCAGTTCAACCTGGGTCAGGGTGTCTCGGCCACCGGTATAGCCCATCAGCGGCTCGATGAACGGGGCTGTGCGGCGTTCGAAGACCAATCGCCAGTCCTTGCGGGGCTTTGCCGAGGTCATGGCCGAGCGGCAGGGCTGGTAGATCCGCGCCGTTGCGCCGTCCGGAAACACTGACCGTCCCATTGACAAAGCCGGCCCGTCTAGACGAGGCCGATTGTCATTGTCCGGCCGGACGGACGTCTTGGTTAGGTTTCTGTTGTCGCTGCTTTGAACTGTCTCCATTGCCTGTCCCTCCCGTTATGAAGGGTCGCACGGGCAGCGGCCGTAAGGGCCGCCACCCATACTGCATCCGTCAGTTCTTCCCGTTGATTGCGATCCGCTTGGCCTTCGCCTGCGCCCGCTCGGTCTTGGGCAACGTCACGGTCAGCACCCCGTTGTTGAAGGCGGCGTTGACCTTGTCTTCTTCAACCTCGTAGCCGAGCGGAATGAGGCGCTCGAAGCGACCGTAGAAGCGCTCGGAGAACTGCCGGTCCTTGTCCTCGGTCTCGGAACGCTTCTCGCCTTTAAGCTTGAGCGCCCCATTTTCCAGCAGGACTTCTATGTCGCTCTCGTCCAGGCCAGGTATTTCCGCCGTGACGCGGACTTCCTTGTCCGTGTCGGAGATTTCGACACTCGGCCAACTGGCGGCGAAAGAGGGACCGAAGGCCGGCAGTCTGGCGCCAAAGCTGCGGAAGGCGTCATCGAACAGCCGGTTTACCTCCCGGTGGAGGGAGACGAAGGGGTCTCGATCTCCGTCGGGGAAGAGACTGGGCGCCGAGTTTCCGTTGCCCCGGCCCCAGGGGATCAAGTCACGTACGCTCATTGTCTTTCTCCTTTCGTAGGTCTCTGAGCCGGACGGGACGCCCGGCTCAAGCGAAAGCCTTCATAGTGGATTGCTCAGGCGGCCAGCTTGTCGGTCTCGATCTTGGGAGCCTCGATCTTCGGCATGGGAGCCCCGCTGGAGATTTCGATCTTGCGCGGTTTCATCTCCTCGGGAACCTCGCGCTTGAGATCGATGCTCAGCAGCCCGTTCTCAAGGCTGGCGCCCTCGACTTTGACATGATCGGCCAGTTCGAACCGACGCTCGAAAGCGCGCCCGTTGATGCCGCGGTAGAGATACTGGCCGTTCTCATCGCCGGATTGCGACCCGCTCAGAACCAGCATGTTGGGCTGGTGGGTGACGGTCAACTGGTCCTGCGGGAAACCGGCGACCGCCATCGTTATGCGATACTGATCATCATCAACCTTGGCGATATCGTAGGGCGGCCAGTTGTCGAACGAGGCCACACGGCTCGCACTTTCAAGCATGTCGACCATGCGGTCGAAGCCGATGCTGGACCGGTATAGAGGGGTAAAATCGAGGTTTGTCTTCATAGCCACATCCTCCTTTGAGCAACATGGACAACAGAAGGCGCCCAAGAGCCTTGCCGCCTCCTGGTGTTGCCGGCCCCATTGGGCGGCCGGCGACCATCAATTTAGAATCGCGACTTGCACCTTCAAGAGCAAGAATAGGAAAATATTCATCGGCAATCTGGGCGAACGCACCAATGCCACCCCTTCCGCCGGCGGGGTCACTCGCCGACGGGTCCATGGTGCAAGAACAACTACGTCGCCCTTAAATCCGATCGACGAATGGTACGAACGCGGCCACTGCCGCGCTGTCACTGCAGTCAGGACCGGCACGCTCATCCGATTGATCCAACTGTTGCAACGCATCCATGATCGTGTCGAAGCTGACCGGTTCACCCGCTCCCGGCAGCATGCGAAGCGCTGGCACGGATTCTACGGCGCAGGCATCCGATGCCCATGACGAAAGAATGGCGCGCTTCTCCTGAGCGTCCAGGGCAACATCGGCCAAAACGTCGTGGGGATGTTTGAAATGCCGCGCCGGATGCAGCAAGCGGTCCAGAAAACGTTGGGGGGCCACGAGTTCAATCGATGCAAAATAGGTCGAAATGGGTCCTTCCATGGATGGTCCTCCGCTTCAGACAATCTCATGCGAGTTTGGCGGCTCTCGCCAGCGGCTGTCGCGATCACGACCAGGCAGATCATCCAGGAACGACGCTCAACGACTTTCCCTAGGTGATGTCGATACCGAGACTCATCGTCCGGCACCCTGGGCGGCTCGATCACGACCGAAGCGAACGAGCCGTTCGCGATCGGGGGTGGCGATGCTGCACTTCCCCAGATGTTCGGAGCATAGCGAGGGCTGCGGCCTTGGAGCGGCGAGGGGACTTGCCTACATCGCACATGTCGTCGATATGGAGGTCGATGAGTTCGCCGAAGGCTTCAGGCGCGCTAACAGGGCTTTGTCGGCGTCTCACTGCGATCGACTTGGTGTCAGTGCCCCGGCGCCGCGCATCCTCGCGTTGCAGGAAGGTCTCGCTGACGCAGCGTGTGCGGTAGGTTCTAAGGTTCTGATGTTAAACAGATGCTGTAAAATCAAGAGCATAGATTGGCCGTGGCCCCTATGATGGATGGCATAGATAGATCAATAAAATCAAATATTTATGAGGGTTCGTGTGCAAATACTGCACACGCAAGTTCCGCTTCTCTTCTTTTTTCGTTCCTACGAGGGAGCCGCCGAAAGGCCTTTTCGGACCCTCTTTTGCCGACGATACTATCCGCTCCAATGCGAATAAGCATCAGTGGAGGCACACCACAAACCCTGGCCGACGTTGAAGTCAAAACGTCCGGGGCGGCCTTCTTCTTGTCGGGGTCGATCGCCGGTAGTGGCGCAGTCGGCTCATGGAGCGGGGGCGACAGCCCAATTCATGACGAGATTGCTTTGACCAACGATCGGCCTGTTGCGACCGACGCATGGTCGATACCCACAACAGAGAACNTTCATGACGAGATTGCTTTGACCAACGATCGGCCTGTTGCGACCGACGCATGGTCGATACCCACAACAGAGAACAATGCGACCAGAGATTTCACAGTCACCCTGTCCGGCTCTATCATCTAGGCCGTGGGCATCTCGTTCCAGTAAGGATCAGCCGGCGATTCGCCATTCCAAGGCCAAGCTAAGGGCACCTAGTGGGCCATATCGCGCAGAGGCTTCTTGCGCTTCGGCGGCACATAGGCCTGCACCAGCCTGACCTTGTCGATGTCGACCGTGACCGGCGGTCCAGTATAATTGTCACCTTGCCGCCTTCCTCGTCGACATAGGTGACGTTGCCGACGAGTTCGATCTGCTGCCCGCGCTTCACCTTCGTCGTGCGATCGAGGATCGAATGGGGGAAGTTGTAGCTGGGTATGCTGACGCTGACGTGGTCCTCGTCGACCCGCCTGCGCGCTGTGGCCGTTATCGCCACCTCGTCGCCGATGCCTATTCCCCGAGCCATGACAGGATTCTGGAGCGGACAGCTTTTTAGTCGAGATGTAGCTAATATACGGCGCAGCCCTTGGCGGACTGACGGGCGCCACGGCCGAATCTGCCTATTTCCCAGCCGGCCAGGCCTGCGTAGGCTGACTACCAAGTTATATACGCTCATGCTAATATGAGGGCACCACACCTTTATGAAGTAGGCAAAGGTGGAGCATGGTCAACGAGTCGGTGACAACCTACGTTGTGAGCGTGTTTGAAGCGCCGAACTGGCGCACGGTGCTTACGACCAACGACAAGGCTAAAGCCTTGGCCTGGGCGAGAGAGATCGGCGAAAACGTGCAGGTCGAGGAGATCACGCCGGAGCCAAAGGGTGCTAGCGCTGAGTAAAACGGCTGGTTGCTGCTGGGCGGCTGGCCGGAAGGACCGTTATCCTGCCGGAATTGATCAAGCGCGACCGTGACGAGTGCTGCCTTGCCTTGCAGGCGGCTCACGTCGCGCTTGCCAAGACAGGGGAGCCGGATTTGCAAATTGCCACGCCTAGGCCGATACCGAGGCCGAGGAACAGCTTACCTGCCGCATCGATGGCGAAGGCGCGAGCAGGCCGCCACACGTCCTGGCTAAGCTCTCTGAGGGCGCTGGCGATATCATCGAAGATCGCTTCCATGACCAGATTCTAGATCCAAATCGCGAATATGTGCGGCGGGTTTCTCGCAACAAAAACGGGCGCTACTTCTTCGTGATCCAATCCAGCAAGCCGGCTTCGATCTGCTCACACCCGACATATTCGCATACCAAACATTCAGCAACAACGCGCCACTGACACTCGGGCACGTCTGCATCCCTGACTAGGTTTTGAAATGCGGAGCGGTGAACGTCGGCATCGAACCCCGATATGCGCATCGGCGCGAGATCGTCCTCGTCTTCGAGCACCTGGGCCATATCTTCGCGGTAGCGTTGGCGAAGGCGCTTGAGCAGTTCGCGCGACTCTTGGATGGCTTGCCGGGTGTGGTCCATGTGGCTGCGGAACGCAGCTGTTCCGGTCATCGACCGGCTCTGCAACTGAAAGCTGGTTTCCATCACCGCACGTGCGGTTTCTAAATGCTTTATTAGATCCATCGCGGCCTCCCTTCCGGCGAAGGGAGTTATTTACTCTCTTTTTAGCGAAGGAGGTTCACAGGTACGGTTTCGTACAGGGGAGGCCCCGGCCTAATCAGCCAACATTGAGCGTGGTCGGCGCTGTCGGGGGGCAACGTTACAGTTGGGTGACGTGACGGTGCCGACCACACTGGAGAGTGGCATTAACCACACCCCGATCCTACCCGCAGAATGACAGCGCAGCAATTAAGCCTGATGGTCTAATCCGCGCTGCAACCATAACCCGATTTAAACTCGGTCCCGTCCCGAGTGCCCGTATGAGTTTGAGCTGTGAAGCACCTGCGCGGCGAGGAGGACCTCCGCCACGCCTCACTGCAGGACTTCCGCGAGGAGAACTAGCCCGGAGGCTTCTCCCGCGGCTGTGCCGGTCCTGTCATGTTCGGCTGGATGAATGGCGCCCTCTTGCCGGTAATGGTCTCAATCGACTTCAACAGCGGTCGATGGACCTCACGTAGAGCTTGGTAGTGCTCGCTGTGATACGCCAGGAGCGGCCCGACGATGCTCTTATGCAGCGCTTCGGCTGCCGCGATGAAGCGCTCGATTTCAGCCCGGGAAAGCTGTTCGGAAGGTTTGGTTCTGGCCATTGGCGATCTCCGCTTGAGGGGGTCGCCGCAACGAGGACTACAATCCTACATGCCGGACTGCCTCACAATAGGGCTCGCTGGCCTACTCGAGGGAAGCGATAGGACCAGCGTCAGCATGATCCTCATTGCCCCCGTCCGCAAGCGGCCACCGAAGACCCTATTCCTCAGCCTATCTGGTCTCGGCAAAATGACGCGCGAAGCTCCCCTGGAGCCTTGCGGAACTTGGGCAGATACCCTCTCTAGTCTCTACTCAGGAGCCGAATGCTGGTATCGCGACGCAGTTCGGAATCGGCGCGATCGACGCCTTCAACCGTGATCGCGATTGTCCCGTTCTCAATTCTTGCAATCCATCCCTTTGCCTTCATGTACCAGAGATGAAACTCCAGATGCTCTGGTGGACAGCCTAACAACCGTTCGATCTCGACGTCGCCAATGCCCGGATTGCCGACATCCTGGCGGCGCTTCACATAGAGCAGCGAAAGCAGTTTGGCCTGGACCAAAGCATCTTTCTCGACCCCTTTGGGGTCGCTTGCCTCCTCGACCAATTTAAGCCGCTCACCGGCATGCTCTCGATAGGAGATATCGTACTGGGCGCGCTTAACGGGATCCCTCAAGACGTTGTGTGCTTCTACTATTTCGCTGAAGCGGGCTTCGTTTCCAGTTTGCTGATTGTCGGGATGATAGCGCATCGCAAAGTAGCGGAATATTCGCTCAAGTGTCTCCGAGTTGGCGTTTGGGCTGATCTCCAAGAGTTCGTAGTAATCGACGAACAATGCGCTGCTCCCTCAAACATCGCTCGACAGCCGCGGGGGCCGACCGCCTACATGGCGATGCAGTGCCCTCACTCGTCGAGTTCATATACGGACAATACATTGCGCCCGGGGTCAAGATGAGCGGGAGCTAGTGGACGTCAGCCAAGGCGGCTCCCGCGCGGGGTGCAACAAAAATGGCCGGGGCCGCAGTGGGAGATTGCCTGATCAGCGCCGGCCGGAGTTCGGGGTAGAACTCAATGCCGAAGCCGCCTGCGCAGCCAAGGTTGGGGTTTGACCGCGCCGTCCTATAATGGGACAGCGCGGTCAGGCGGTTTCGTCATCACGCGCAATTGCATCTGGTCGATCGTTGCGACGATGGCAGCCGCCAGCGCTTCCGCCTCATCCATGAGCCCCGGCCCATAGAGACCGTTCACCGCTTCCTCGCTAGGCAGCACGCCGGGCGGGCAGTGGTCCTCGATTGTGCGCCGGATGAGCGTCAACGCTGCCCGGCATTCGTCGGCTTCGATCTTCATAACCATTGAAACATGCGTTTGAGCTAAAATGTTCCGGAACCGATTTCGGGCTCGCGGCTTGAGACGGTGAGGGAAGAACACTAGTCATGCCCATCAGACGAAAAGCCGTGGATGCCGGGATCCTTAAGCCTGCCGAATTGGCCTTGCTAGGGCGCGTTTTCGAGCAGCTTAAACTCGTCGACGACCAATCACCCGATGCGCAGGGCCGGTTGGCCTCTCGGATCATTGCCAACTACATGGCCGGGATAAAAGATGAGGCCGAACTTCTCTCGCTTTCGAAGCAGCCGTTAGGGCGGTAAGGTCGGGAAAGCTAGAGCTTTACCAGCCGCACAACATCAAGCGCGACCGTCACCACCGGGCCACCCAGGCTGACCGTTACGGCGTCCTTCTCGACCCGTGTGACGCTGCCGATCAGTTCGATGGTCTGACCTTTGACCACCTTCGTGGTGCTATCCCGAACGGAATGCGGAAATCCGTAAGTCGGTATTGACACGCTGATCCTGTCGTCAGTGACGCGTCGAATAATGGTGGCGTCGATCGCCACCTCATCGCCGATCTTGAGACCACTAGCCATGCACTGGAGTTTGGTGCGGCCGTCTCAGGGGTCAAGTAGCGGAACCTAATTGTTTAGTCCCAAGGTTTGATGGGTTGGATCGAGCCTGAATCGTTCGGGCTCTTTTGTCCAGATTTTGCAGATG
>NZ_AYVK01000042.1:0-52246 GCF_000503155.1 Mesorhizobium sp. LSJC285A00 | reverse complement strand
GGGCTGGCCTTGCCGCTCGCCGCTTTCTGCGGCGGCCTTGCGGTCACGCTGGTGCTCTACCGCGTCGCCACGCGGCAGGGTCGCACATCGGTTGCCACCATGCTGCTTGCCGGCATTGCGCTCGCAGCCCTTGCCATGGCGCTGACCGGTATCCTGATTTTCATGGCCGACGACCGGCAGTTGCGCGACCTGACCTTCTGGCAGCTGGGCTCGCTTGGCGGCGCGACCTGGCCGAAGATCGCTTCCGTCGGGCCGATCATCGTGCTGCCGCTTGCGGCAATGCCGTTCCTGGCCAAAGGCCTCAACGCCCTGGCGCTCGGCGAGGCGACGGCCGGACATCTCGGCATCCCGGTACAGCGGCTGAAATACACCGCGATCGTCGGCGTCTCGGCAGCGGTCGGCGCCTCTGTCGCAGTCAGCGGAGGCATCGGTTTTGTCGGCATCGTCGTGCCGCATCTGCTGCGGCTGCTGATCGGTCCGGACAATCGCTATCTCTTGCCGGCTTCGGCGCTGCTCGGCGCCTCGATGCTGCTGATTGCCGATGCCGTCGCCCGCGTCATCGTGGCGCCGGCCGAACTGCCGATCGGCATCGTCACGGCGATCGCCGGCGCACCGTTCTTCCTCTGGATCCTGCTGCGCAAGCGCGGCGTAATCGACTTGTGAGATTTGAAACCTATGAGGCCGTCATGATCGAAGCACGCGATGTCTCGGTGGCGATGGGCGGCAAACGCATCGTCGCTAATGTCGATTTTGTCGCACGGCCGGGCGAGATCGCCGCCATCGTCGGACCGAACGGCTCGGGCAAGACGACTTTCTTGAAGGCGTTGTCGGGCGATCTGGCGTTTGCGGGGACAGTGGCCGTCAACGGGCGCGACCTCTCCGCGATGAAGCCGGTGGAGGCCGCGACCGTGCGTGCCGTGCTGCCGCAGGCCGCGACGCTGTCCTTTCCCTTCACCGTGCACGAAGTGGTCAGGCTCGGCCTTATCGGCGGCCGTTCCGGCGTTCTGCCGGGCGAAGATGATCGTCTGCCCGAGCGGGCGCTGGCGCGGGTCGACCTCGACGGCTTTGCCGGCCGGTTCTATCAGGAGCTTTCGGGCGGCGAACAACAGCGTGTGCAGCTGGCGCGCGTGCTGTGCCAGGTCTGGGCGCCGGTGCTGGACGGCAAGCCGCGCTATCTCTATCTCGACGAGCCGGTCTCCAGCCTCGATATCAAGCACCAGCTGATCATCATGAACATCGCCCGCGATTTCGCCCGGCGCGGCGGCGGTGTGATCGCCATCCTGCACGACCTCAATCTGACGGCCATGTATGCCGACCGGATTTTCGTGATGCATCGCGGCCGGCTCGCCGCCGACGGTTCACCGCAGGAGGTGCTGAGCGACGATCTGATCGAAAAGGTGTTCGATTGTCGGCTAAGGGTCGGTGTGTTGCCGGCGGCGAACATGCCGTTCGTCTTGCCGCAGTCAGCCGCCTAAAAGCGCGTCGCGTTTGAACGGACTCAGGCGACGCGCTTTAGGTCTTTGTCTTTATGCATGTCGTTGTCTCAAAACCGGGGCCACTTTTGAGCGACATGCACTAGAAACTCAGGCGGCCGGAGCTCGCTGGACCAGCATGTCGATGCCGAGCAAATGACGCACATTCGGGCGCGCCGCCACCATATCGGCGATAGTGTAACGGGAAAGCACGGCAAAGAAGGCGTTGAGCGCCTCGCGCAGCGCCGAATTCAGCTGGCAGCTGTCGACCAGCGGGCATTCGGCGGCGTCGTTTTCGAAGCACTCGGCCATGGCGAAGCTCTCTTCGGTCACCCGTACGACGTCGAACAGGCTGATCTGCTCGGCGGGGCGGCCGATCCTCACGCCGCCATTCCTGCCGCGCACCGTCTCGACCAGGCCATGCTCGACCAGCGGCTGCAGGATCTTGAACAGGAAAAGCTCCGACACCGAATAGGCGGCCGCAATCTCGGGGATGCGGCTCAGGCGATCGTTGTTGGCGGCGCAATACATCAGGATGCGCATGGCGTAGTTGGTCTGGCGCGTCAGCCGCATTTAATTCCTCACCCGAGTGCTGGCGCGCTGGAACTGCACCAGATTTTAGATTGTGCTGGTGCGGCTTTCTCACCCGGAGTTTCGGATTCGCCCACACTGGCCTGATCGGAATATGGCCTATACCTTGGAACAATTCCAGACTGGGATTGCATGATAGATGAACATTCTTGTCAACTTTGCGTGCGAAACCGGCAATTCCCGAACGAAATCGGCCCATCCGATCATGCTACGGGCCCAAACACCCCCTAAATAGCCCATGCCAGATAGCCAAGAGATCGATGAGGAGCGGCGTATCATGTCCCAATCGGCTTCGTCCCTGGCGCCTGGCGGTTTTGATGCCGAGACGGGCGCCAAGCTTTTCGCGTTGCGGCGGACAAAGTTCCTCGCCACGGCTGCGCTGGTGCTTTGCGTCGTGGTTTTTGCCGTGGCCAAATCGTCCGAGGCCAAGTATCCGTGGCTGGGCTTCGTGGCGGCCTTCGCCGAGGCGGCGACCATTGGCGGCCTGGCCGACTGGTACGCGGTGGTGGCGCTGTTCAAGCGGCCGCTGGGCCTGCCGATCCCGCACACCGCCATCATCCCAGCGAACCAGAACCGCATCGCCGATAATCTGGGCCGCTTCATCGAGGTCAATTTTCTGGCGCCGGAGCCGGTGCGGGAAAAGCTGGCCGAGGTCGATTTTGCAGCACTCGTCGCCGACTGGCTGACTGACGCCGAACGCTCTGCCGGCCTGTCACGCTTCGTCGTACGGCTGGTCCCGCAGACGCTTGCGGCGATCGAGCAATCCGGCCTGCGCGGCTTCGTCACCAGCCGCATGCTGGAGCAGATCGACAAGGTGCCGCTGGCGCCGCTCGCGGCCGAATTGCTGTCGGCACTGACCGACGACCGCCGCCACCAGAAACTCTTCGACGAATTCACCAGGGTGATCGGCCGGTTCCTGAACGATGAAGAGGCGCTGGCGACCATGCGCGAGAAAATCCGCGAGGAATTGCCGTCGCTGTTCAACCTGTTCAGAGCCGACGCCTATCTGCTGAAAAAGATCGTCGCTTCCGCCGGTTCGCTGCTTGACGAGGTGCGCGCCGATCCCGACCATCCGATGCGCGCCGAATTCGACCGTTTCGCTCACAGCTTCATCGAGCGGCTCAGAACCTCGAAGCAATACGCCAAACGGGCCGAGAAGCTGAAGCGCGATTTCCTGGCGCGGCCGGAAGTGAAGTCGCTCGCCGGCGACATGTGGCAGAGCCTCAGCGTGTTCATCGAACAGGACGCCAAGGCGGAGAATTCGATTGTTCGCGCGCATCTCGCCAACATGTTCGTCGAGGTCGGCCGCCATCTCTCGGGCGATCCGCAGATCCGGGCCGACATGAACCGGGGCTTTGTCGTGGCGCTGTCGTCGTTCGTGGAGAGCCAGAAGAGCGGTGTGTCGACATTCATCGCCGACCAGGTCAAGCGCTGGGACCTCGCCCAGCTGACGAGGCTGATCGAGATGAACATCGGCAAGGACCTGCAATATATCCGCTTCAATGGCATGATTATTGGCGGCCTGGCCGGTCTCGTGCTCTACACGGCGGAGAGGCTGTTTCTCGCTGGCTGATGCTGCATTGCCGCTGAATTGCTTGGGCGTCCGAATGGACACACGGCGCGCGAGTGCTATTGTCCAGAACAGGGTTCAGCATTTGCGACACTGGGGAGCACGAGCAATGGCCAAACAACCCGACTCCGATTCGTTCCTTGACATGTTCAGCCGGTTCGGCCGTGACCTGAAGGTGCCGAATGTCGAGGCGATCCTCGCGCATCATCGCAAGAACCTCGAGGCCCTGGAAAGATCGGCGCGGGCGGGAGCTGCCGGCGCGACCTCATTGTTGTCCAGACAGCGCGAGATGCTGCAGGACACGCTGCGTGAAGTCAGCGACATGGCGCAGAGCTACAAGGCGCCGGGCAATCCCCAGGAACTGATGACAAAACAGGCGGAGTTCGCCAGGAAATCCTTCGAAGCCGCCCTGAAAAATGCCGGCGAAGTGGCCGAGCTGGTCAAGAAATCCGGCACCGAATCGATCGAAATCCTGCGCAGCCGCATCAAGGAAGCGATGGAGGAAATCCGCTCGGGCTATGACAAGAAGTGACTCTCAACGCAACCATGAGAGGAGTGGGCTGGTTGCGGCGCATGAGCATGGACGAGGGACGCTGTTTGGCGGAAAATGGCGGAACGGAATCGCAACGGGCGAATTGACAGGAGCCGTCCGTTCGTGGTCCGAGGCACTGGGAGCCACCGGGAAAGCAGGAATGACGGAACTACGGCCGAAAACGCCGCCGACCTTCGAGCAGTTAAGGGCGATGGCCGGGCAGGAGCTCGGCGTGTCGGAATGGACGACCGTCGACCAGAACCGCATCAACCAGTTTGCCGAATGCACAGGCGACCATCAGTGGATCCACGTCGATCCGGAGCGGGCGAAGCGGCAGAGCCCATTTCGCACCACGATCGCGCATGGCTATCTGACGCTGTCGATCATCGGCGCGCTGGCGCTGGGTATGGGCATCGTCCCCGAAAACACGCAAGCCGCCTTCAATTACGGCTTCGACAAGGTGCGGTTCTTGGCGCCTGTCAGGGTCGGCGCACGCATCCGGCTGCGCACGACGCTGTTGTCGGTGGAGGACAAGGGGCCGGGCCAGTATCTGATGAAGGCCGCCAACACGGTCGAGATCGAGGGCGAACAGAGGCCGGCTCTGACCGCCGAAACGCTGGTCATGCTTTATGAGCGGCGCAAGCGGGCGGGAGCGTAAGCTCCCTATCTTCGGTCATGATGGCTGTTGCCGCACCGACAGCCTGCCGCCGGCGCGGGTCGAGAGCAGTGCCAGCAACAGCGCAGCCACCGCCAGGACCGTTGCCGTCTGAAAGGTAACCTGCATGCCGTGCGCGGCTGCCGCTGAGGTCAGCATGTCCTGGCTTTGCCGTTCTCCCGTCGAGGCAGCCGCAAAAATGGCGCCCATAAGCGATGCGCCGGTGATCAGGCCGAGATTGCGCGACAGATTGAGCAGGCCGGACACCACGCCGCGCTCGCCGGCAGCGACACCGCTCATGACGGCGGCATTGTTGGATGTCTGGAACAGGGCGTACCCGAAGCAGGTGACGGCGATCGGCACGATATAGCTGGCAATGCCGAGTTTTGTTGCGGCGAGCGACAACAATGAGGTTCCGACGGCAAGACTGAACAGTCCGACGACCATCATCCTGTGCGCGCCGAAGCGATCGGTGAGGCGGCCGGCGATAAGTGCCGAGAGCGCGGAGACCAGCGGACCTGTCGACAGGACCACGCCGACCATCGCAGCATTGAGCCCCAGCCCTCGCGACAAATAGAACGGAGCGACCACCAGGGTCGCCATCATCACTGTGGCGACAACGAGGTTCGTGGCGAGGCTGGCGCTGAGCCGGATGTCGTACAACCGGGCAAGCCGGATCAAGGGATTCTTCGCCCTCTTCTGCGCGACGCCGAACAGAACGACGCCGATGCCGGCGGCAACCAGCAGGCCGGTGTTGAGGGCGCCGAAATGGCCGTGGCCGAGCGTCATGGCCAATGCATAGGCAGTGAGCGTCAAGGCGAGCAAGACCGTCCCGATCGCGTCGAACCCGCCTTGAACGCCCGCAGCCTTGCCGCGGGCGGGCAGGGCCAGCCAGGCGATAGCGAAGGCCGCGACGCCGAGCGGCACATTGACGAGGAAGATCGCCCGCCAGCCAAAGCCGGCAATCAGAAAGCCGCCGAGCGAGGGGCCGAGCGTCGTGCCGATCGCCGACATGGCGCCGAGCAGACCCATGGCGCTGCCGGTTCTCTCCTTGGCTACGGTCTCCGCGACAAAGGCCAGCGTCAGCGCCATCATCAGCGCGGCACCCAGCCCTTGCACGGCGCGCGCCGCGATCAGCAGCCAGAGCGTCGGCGCCAGGCCGCAGAGCACCGAGGCCAGTGTGAACAGCGCGATGCCGCCGAGCAGCAACGGCCGGCGGCCGACCATATCGGCCAGCCGACCGGCGCTGACGATCAGGGCCGTGATGGCGAGCAGATAGGCGAGAACCACCCATTGCACGGACTGGAACGGCGCACCGAACGCCTGCATGAGGGAAGGCAGTCCGACGCTGGCAATGCTGGTTCCAAGCGACGACAGCAGCGTGGCGAGCGACAGGCTGGCCAATGCCAAGACAGGAGAGTGGGCCAGGCCTGCGGACCGGGTTTTCTGCGGCGCCGATGTGCACTCGTTCTGCTCAGCAATTGCCATGGCGATTTCCTCCTTGTCAGTCCCGCAACCGGACCTGTCGGAGATCTAGTCGTCAGGGTGGAGTGGCGGAAGGCGCAGCATTTGCATCTTATTCGTGCACCAAACGCCATGGCATGTGCTACAATCCGCCAATGACATCGCCCGACCTCAATCTGCTGTTCGCTCTCGACGTCCTGCTGACCGAAGGTAGCGTGGCTCGCGCGGCAACCCGGCTGCGGCTCAGCCCTTCGGCGATGAGTCGCACCCTGGCGCGACTGCGCGAAGCGACCGGCGACCCGCTGCTGGTTCGGGCCGGTCGAGGCCTTGTGCCGACGCCGCGCGCGGAGGCATTGCGGCAGCAGACCGGCCGTGTCGTCCAGGAAGCAGAAACGTTGCTGCGCCCTGCCAGGCCTCTCGATCTCGCGAAGCTGAACCAGATCTTCACGCTGCGCACCAATGAAGGGTTCGTCGAGGAGTTCGGGCCGCGTCTTGTCGCTCGCATACAGGCCGAGGCGCCGGGCGTGCGGCTGCGATTTGCGCCGAAAGCCGACAAGGATGTCGCCTCGTTGCGCGACGCCGACATCGACCTCGAAATCGGCGTTGCCGGCGAGGCCGGACCTGAAGTGCTGATACAGGCGCTGTTTCGCGACCGCTTCGTGGGTGCTGTGCGAGCCGGCCACCCTTTGAGTGAAGGCGCGGTAACGCCTGAACGCTACGCGGCCGGCCGCCACATCAGCGTTTCACGGCGGGGTCGGGAAAGAGGGCCGATCGATCAGACTTTGGCGCTGCTCGGCCTGCAGCGAACCGTGGCGTGCATGGTCTCCGGCTTTTCGGCTGCACTCGCCATGGCGCGCGCTTCGGACCTTATTGCCAGCGTGCCCGAACGGCACACGCAAGGCGCACGCGCCGGCATGGTCAGCTTTCCGCTGCCGGTCGCCACGGTGGAGGTCACCATCTCGATGCTCTGGCATCCACGGCTCGATGCCGATCCGGCGCAACGCTGGCTGCGAGATTGCGTTCGGGATGTCTGCGCGGCCTCCCGCTGAGCGCTCAGCGCGCCATTGCCGCCTTGAGCACCCTGAAAATCCGCTCGTCCTGGCACTGGGCAACGTTGAAGCGCAGGAAGCGGCTGGCGGTTCCCGACAGACTGAATGCGTTGCCGGGCGCCAGCACGATGTTGTCGGCCAGCGCGCGGCGGGCGATTTCGGCCGCATCCACGCCATCGGGCAGGCTGCACCATAGGAACAAGCCGGCCGGTTGGTCGATCCAGGGCGTGATGCCGATCGCCTTCAGGCGCGCGCCCGTCTCGCCCATGGCGCGGGAAAGCCGCGCGCGCAGCAATTCCATGTGCTTGCGGTAGCTGCCGTCCCTAAGCAGCGCCAGCACCAGTTCGGCCGCCAGCCGGCCGCCGCCGAAGGTGGTGGCAATCTTGAGGTCGGTGAGTTGCTCGATCCAGTCGCGCGGTGCCGCGATGAAGCCGCAGCGAACCGACGCCGATAGCGTCTTGGAGAAGCTGCCGATATGGACGACGCGGTTGAGGCCGTCGAACGCCGCCAGCCGAGGCGCTGGGCTGTGCTCGAAACCGGCGAAGATATCGTCCTCGATGATGGTCAGGTCCGACTGGTCGGCGAGTTTCAGCAGCCGGTGCGCGGTGACCGGCGACAGGATCGCGCCGGTCGGGTTGTGGATGGCGGAATTGGTGATGTAGAGGCGCGGCCTGTGCTCGGCCAGTGCCTGGGCGAACAGCTCGATATCAGGCCCGGATGGCGTGTAGGGCACGCTGACGACCTTGGCGCGGTGGGCGCGCAGCAGCGCGTGAAAATTGAAATAGCAGGGGTCGTCGACCAGCACGGTATCGCCGGGTTCGATCAGGAAGCGGCACAGAAGATCGATGGCCTGCGTGCCCGATTCGGTCAGCATGATCTGTTCGGGCGAGACCTCGATGCCGTGGCCGGCCATGCGCCGCGCGAGCAATTGCCTGAGCGGCGGCAGGCCGAGCGGCGTGCCGTAATCGGCTAGGTCGACATCGTCGGCGCGCGCCAAGGTGCGCAGCGCCCGGCGCAAGGCCGACTGCGGCATCCACGAGGCCGGCATCCAGCCGCAGCCTGGTTTCAGCATCTCGTCGCCGGCTTCCAGCGACTGGCGCGAGACCCACAGCGGATCGACAGCGCGGTCGAGCCGCGGGCCTATCTCGGCCAGCGACAGTGGCGCCAGCGATCCGGCGGCATAGAAACCCGAGCCCGGCCGTGAGCGTATCGCGCCTTCGGCAGCGAGCCGCTCATAGGCTTCGACCACGGTCGACTTGGACACCTGCATGGCCTTGGCAAAGGCGCGGATCGAAGGTAGCCGCGCGCCTGGCGTCAGGCTGCGCGCCGATATCCGCTGGCGGATGGTCGCCATGACAGTTTCCACAAGCGTGGTCGCGACAGGAGGGTGCGCATTGCCGGTTTCCAAAATGAGTTCGGTCATCTGTATTGCTCTGATAGCCATTACAGTTTTGCGGAATTGTACTGCATTGTCTCTGGCTGCACCATAGGCACTTGCCCGATAGAGGGCGAAAGCAATGGAGCCTGGAATGGACAAAACCGCGAGCGGCTGGATGAACGGATTCATCGGCGTGCTGATCTTCTCAGGCTCGCTGCCGGCAACGCGCGTGGCCGTGGCCGATTTCGATCCGATATTCCTGACTTCGGCCCGCGCCGCGATTGCCGGACTTCTCGGTCTCGCCATGCTGATGCTGTTTCGGCAGAAACGCCCGGAGCGCGGCGATTTTCTGTCGCTGGTGATCGTCGCCCTTGGCGTGGTTGTCGGCTTTCCCTTGCTCACCGCGCTGGCGCTGAAGCACGTCACCTCCGCCCATTCCATCATCTTCGTCGGCCTGCTGCCGCTGGCCACCGCGATCTTCGGCGTGCTGCGCGGTGGCGAGCGTCCGCGCCCGGCCTTCTGGCTGTTTTCCTGCATCGGCAGCGCGCTGGTCGCCGGTTTTGCCCTGATGCAAGGCGTGACGGCCTCACCTGTCGGCGACGGCCTGATGCTGGCCGCCATCATCGTCTGCGGCCTGGGCTATGCCGAGGGGGCGGCATTGTCGCGCAGGCTGGGCGGCTGGCAGGTGATCTGCTGGGCGCTGGCGATCTCGCTTCCGATCATGCTGGTGCTGACGTTCGCGACGCTGCCGTCGTCCTTCGCCGGCGTCGGCTCCGGCGCCTGGATGGGTCTCGCCTATGTCTCGCTGTTCAGCATGCTGATCGGCTTCGTGTTCTGGTACCGCGGCCTCGCCCAAGGCGGCATCGCTGCCGTCGGGCAGTTGCAGCTACTGCAGCCCTTTTTCGGCCTGGCGCTGGCAGCGTCTCTGCTGCACGAGCAGGTCAGCCCGCTGATGATTGTTGTCACGCTCGGCGTGGTGGCCTGCGTGTTCGGGGCGAAGAAATTTGCACGCTAGGAGTTTGGTGGTGGAGGGCGACTCCGCCCTAGAACTTCGTCACCACCCCAATGCCAATCCCCTCGAACCCGCCCATTGCCATCAGCGCCGCCGGCGCCTCATCAAGGCTGATCTTGTTGCCGACCAGCAGTTCGGGCTTGAGCTTGCCGGTGCGGATCATCTCCATCATGGCGGGGTAGCGGTAGGCCTGCATGCCGTGGCTGCCGAGGATTTCCAGCTCGAAGGCGATCACCTTGTCCATCGGCACTTGCGGGCGGGCATGTTCGCCCAGCATCAGGCCGACCTGCACGTGGCGGCCGCGCCGGCGCAGATTGGCAATCGAGTTGAAGGATGTCGTGGGGTGGCCGAGCGCGTCCATAGACATATGCGCCCCGCCATTGGTGATCTGCTTGACCGCCTTGACCACGTTCGGCGTGGTCGAGGCGTTGATGGTCGCCACGGCGCCGATCTTTTTGGCGAAGTCCAGTTTCTCGTCGGTGAGGTCGATGGCGATGACATTGGCGCCCATGGAACTGGCGATCATGATCGCCGACAGGCCGACGCCGCCGCAGCCATGCACCGCCACCCATTCCCCCGGCGTCACCCGGCCCTGGTCGACAATGGCGCGAAACGAGGTGACGAAGCGGCAGCCGAGGCTGGCGGCGGTGGCGAACTCCATCTCCTCGGGCAGGCGCACGAGATTGGTGTCGGCATGCTCGATGGNAGTTCAGACGTGTGCTCTTCCGATCTGACATATTCGGCAAACGATCCCCAGGCGGTGAATCCCGGCTGCGTTTGTTGTTCGCAGACCTGATGATTGCCCGAATTGCATTCGAAGCAGCGGCCGCAGCCGACGCAGAACGGCACGGTGACGCGTTCGCCGGCCTTCCAGCGGGTCACCTGCTTGCCGACGGCGACGACGATGCCGGCCAGTTCATGGCCCGGCACATGCGGCAGCGTGATGCCGTCATCATGACCCATCCAGCCATGCCAGTCGCTACGGCAGAGCCCGGTCGCCTCGACCTTGATGACGACGCCGTCGGCAGCCGGTTTCGGATCCGGCACGGTCAGGATTCTCGGCGTCTCACCGAATTTTTCGAAGACGACGGCTTTCATCGGCAACTCCCCGTGCTCTGCTCCGGCATTGTGAGCCTATTCGGCATCTATCTGATTCTCCGGCGCCGCCTTCTGAAAGGCCGGCAGCGCCATGCAGGCGGCGTGGATGCGCGAGATCTCGGGGTAGGGTGTCAGGTCGACGCCGAAGCGGGCGTTGCTGGCGATCTGGGCGACCAAGCAGATGTCGGCGAGGCCCGGTGCGTCGCCATGGCAAAATGTGCCGGTCTCATCCGATGAAGCCAGAATCTTTTCAAGCGGCTGGAACCCTTCGTTCACCCAGTGGCGAAACCAGTGGATGACATCCTGGTCGCCGGCGCCGAACAAAGTGCGCAGCGAGGTCAGCACGCGCAGATTGTTCACCGGGTGGATGTCGCAGGCGATCATCTGCGCCAGCATTCGCACGCGCGCCCGGCCGAGCGCGTCCTTCGGCAGCAGCGACGGTTCGGGGTGGGTCTCGTCGAGATATTCGATGATTGCCAGCGACTGCGTCAAAAGCGTGCCGTCGCCCAGGATCAGCGCCGGCACCAGCCCCTGCGGATTGACCGCGCGATAGGCCGGCTCCAGATGGTCGCCATGCCGCAGATGATGCGGCACGTAGTCGTAGCCCAGCCCCTTCATCTCGAGCGCGATGCGCACGCGGTAGGAGGTGGAGGAGCGGTAGTAGTTGTGGAGGACGAGGTCGCTCATTGGATCACGGTTTGTCGGTGGAATTTTGGCCGATCGAATCTTGGCCGACAGTGATCTCGATGGTGCCGATGCCGTCGACACCGCCGGTCATCGTCTGACCCGGCGCCACCGCGCCGACGCCGGCCGGCGTGCCGGTGAAGATCAGGTCGCCCGGTTGTAGTACAACCGCACCGCTGCAGATCGAAACGATATCGGCGATCGGCCAGATCAGTTCGGCGAGGTCGCCCTCCTGTTTCACCGTGCCGTCGACGGCGAGCCAGATGCGGCCCTTTTGCGGGTGGCCGGATTTGGCGGCTGATACCAACGGGCCGCAGGGCGCCGATCGGTCGAAGGCCTTCGACCAGTCCCAGGGCCGCGCCGCTTTCTTGGCCTCGTCCTGCAGGTCGCGGCGGGTGAGGTCGATGCCGACGCCGTAGCCCCAGACATGCTCGAGGGCTTCAGCGCGGGGGATGCGGAAGCCGGCCTTGCCGATCGCCGCCACCAGCTCGATCTCATGGTGCAGGTTTTGGGTCAAAGGCGGGTAGGGGACCGTGGTGCCGCTATCGACCACCGCATCGGCCGGCTTGGTGAAGAAGAAGGGCGGGTCGCGCTCGTCATTGCCGAGTTCGCGCGCGTGAGCGGCATAGTTGCGGCCGACGCAGAAGATGCGGCGCACCGCAAAACGCTCGGCCGAGCCGGCGACGGCGACCGATGGTGTTGCGGGCAGGGGAAGGACGAAGTCTGTCATGCGCGGGTCTCTGCTTGGGATCTTGACGGCACATTTGACCGATTTGAACCCCCGGGCAAGGCATCAGCGTCCGCAAAAGCACGAGCTGCGCCTTGATTGTCGGATAAAGTCGGCTTCGCCTCCGGGGGTTAAGATGGCGATAGACTATTTGCCAATAAGCTGGCCATACCAGCGGGAGTATCGTGCCCACGGAGAACTGAAACAAACACCATGACCGCAATCAACGATCGCGCCCGGTTTCTGATCATCGACGACCATCCGCTGTTTCGCGAGGCGCTGCACAGCGCCGTGCAGATGGCGTACCCGGAAGTCGACACGGTGGAGGCGCGCTCGATTGCCGAAGCGCTCGATCTCCTGGGTGGGATAAAACCGTTCGATCTGGCGCTGCTCGATCTCAACATGCCCGATGTGCATGGCTTTGACGGGTTGCTGCAGCTGAGGACCCGCCATCCGCGGCTGCCGGTGGTCGTCGTCTCGGGCTATGAGGAGCCGAAGATCATCTCCGAGGCGTTGTCCTATGGCGCTGCCGGCTTCATCCCGAAATCGGCGCGCAAGAGCGATCTTGCGGCCGCAATCCGCTCGGTGATGGAGGGCGCGATCTATGTGCCGGAGACCTATGAGGGACAGCCGCCCGACGCCGACAGCGCCGACCGCGCCGACATGGTGCAGCGGCTGGCCAAACTGACGCCGCAGCAGCTGCGCGTGCTGCAGATGCTGCGCCAAGGCCTGCTCAACAAGCAGATCGCCTACGAGCTGCAGGTCGGCGAGACCACGGTCAAGGCGCATGTCTCGGAGATCCTGCGCAAGCTCAACGTCTACAGCCGCACGCAAGCGGTGATCGAGGTGTCGAAGCTGGACAATGCGGAGCTGTTTCGCGATCAGGCCGGGTTTTGATCTTTACCCTCCCCCTTGTTGGGAGGGTCGATCCGCGAAGCGGAGCGGGGTGGGGGACCTTGGCGCTGCACCCCGCCCCGGCGTTGCGCGCCGACCCTCCCCATCAAGGGGAGGGTATGGGGCTCAAGCCAGCAGATGCGCCAGCAGCGCCCTTAGCTGCGCCGGTTTCAGCGGCTTGCGCATCAGTTCGATGCCGGCGGCGCGGGCGGCTTTGGCGACGGCCTCCGATCCGTCGGCGGTGACGATCAGCGCCGGCACGGCGCGGCCGAGATAATCGCGCACTTCGGCTATTGTTGCGGTGCCGAGGTCGCCGTCGTCGAGATGCTGGTCGGCAATGACGATGTCGGGCACCCAGTCGGTGTCGCCGAGCAGGCTGAGCGCATCCTCGGTCGAGGTCGCGGCACGCACCAGGCACTGCCAGCGCTCGAGCAGGAAGGTCATCGCCTGCAACACATCGGCGTCGTTTTCGACCAGCAGCACCTTGGTGCCGAACAGGCCGTAGCCGCGCGGCCGCTCCATCTCGGCAAGGCTGGCGATGGCGTCGGCGCTGGCGCCGATGCCGACCGGCACATCGATGTGGAAGATGGTGCCGCGCCCGACTTTCGACGAAAACGTCACGGGGTGGCCGAGCGCGGCGGCCATGCGCCGCACGATGGCAAGGCCCAGCCCCAGCCCGCCGCCGGAAATTCCGGTATCGGCCGGAATGGCGGAGCCGCGATGGAATTCCTCGAACACCGCCTCGCGCTGGTCGTCGGGAATGCCGCAGCCGGTGTCGGCGACATCGATGCGGATGGTGTCGCCGCGATGCCTGGTGCCGACCAGCACGCCGCCCGAGCGGGTATAGCGCAGCGCATTGGACAGGATGTTCTGCAGGATGCGGCGCAAAAGCGTGCGGTCCGAACGCACCACGGCGCTGACCGGGCGGAATTTCAGTGTCAGCCCCTTCAGCTTGGCAACCGGCTTGAAATCCGAGCGCAGCGACGAAAACAACGTCTCCAGATTGACGTCGCCAATGTCGGGCTGGACCACGCCGGCGTCGAGCTTGGAAATGTCGAGCAGCGTGCGCAACAGGTCTTCCATCGTCTCCAGCGAGCGCTCGACCTGACGGACGAGTTTCTTGCCCTCGTCGCTGGTCTGCACTTCGGCCAGTGCCGAGACCGAGAGGTGGGCGGCGTTCAGCGGCTGCAGCACGTCATGGCTGGCGGCGGCCAGGAACCTGGTCTTGGACAGGTTCGCCAGCTCGGCGTTTTCCTTGGCGGCGCTGAGGTCGATGTTCGACTGTTCCAGCCGGCGCAAGGTCGAGTGCAGTTCCTCGGTGCGCATGCGCACCCGGTTTTCCAGTGAAATTGCAGTCTGGAACAGCGAGAAGGCATTGCCCTGCTGGTCCATCGAGCGCTCGACGCGGCTGACCAGAGCGGCGTTGATCTTCTTCAGCCTGTCGACGTCGTCGATGTCCCTGAGCGGCATGGGCTATTCCGCCGCCTGGCGTTCGCCGAAGGCGATGCCGGTGAAAGTCTGGTTGAGGTGCATCGAACGATACTGTTCGCCATAGGTGCCGAAGCCGATGACATTGTTGACCCGGTAAAGCTCCGAAATGTCGCGGAACACCTGGCGGTTGCGGGCGTCGAGCCGGCGCAGCACGCAATCGAAGCCGAGGATCATGTCGATGCCGCCGAGCCGCTCCTCGACGTCGCGCAGTGCGGCGCGCGTCGATTCCACCATGTCCTTGGGCTGGGCGATGGACAGCACGACGCCGTCGTCGATGGCGCAGAAGAACGACAGCGAGCCGTCGGGATGCATCTTCTGGATCGAGCGGCAGTAGTATTCGCCGCCCACCTTCACCACAACGGGGTGAGAGGCGAAGCTCAGCGGCGTCAGGTTCTGCGCAACGATGCCGACCGAGGCTGCATATTCCTCGGCCGCATTGGTGGCGTTGAACTCGCGCACGGTGCGGTGGTCCGGGTCGGATGCCGTCACCACCAGCTTTTCGTCGGTGGGGATGAAATTGTCGGTCTTGAAGACGTGGAAGGGAATTTCGGTAGCAATCAACACGATGATGGCGCTGTCTGACGCCACCTTGCCGTTCGAAATCAGACTGGTGGTTTCGAATTTGAGGTCGTCGCCCGCCGAACCGCCGAGCAGCGGGATGTCGTCCAGCCCCCAATGGATGGCCGAGGTCACCGCTTCCTCGGCAAAGGACAGGCCGTCGATGAAGCAGAGCGCGAAGGTGCTTTTGGTATGGCAACAGCCGAGGCGCCCGCGCAGTAGGCGCCGCAGGGCCTCGACTTCATCAGTGATCCTGTCCATGCCCGACGAGGAGAGATTGTCGACCATGGTGCTGACCGCCGAAAACGACGCGGAGGGAAAGAGCAGCGCCAGCACATGGCCTTCCTCCAGGCCCTGGGGGGTAATCTCGCCGGCGGTCGAGCAGGCGGCGTAGGCCAGCGTCGGCGCGTGGGTCTTCAGCCCTTGCGAAAGGACGCTCGCGTCAAACAGGCTCTGGGAGAAGAGATCGGAAGAGCACACGTCTGNGACCGCCAGGGCGAATGCATCGGCGTCGGGCTCGTCGGTGGTGAGCGCCGACAGACCGGATGCATAGCTCGTCCGTGAACTGGCCAGAGGCTTCCTCCCGATATCCTCCGACGCTTCCTGCGCGCGCCCGTTTTATGTCTCTCGGCGCGCTGGCGTCGAGGGCATTGTTGCCCCCTATTCGCTCTTTGGCAATGGGGCGGACAGGCCCATGATTTTCGTTTTCTCCATGACCGAAAGTACAATGAGCGCCGTGTGTTTTTTGCGCTTTGTGCAGTGTACCAATAGCGCATGGCCGAGCGCCAAAGCCGCATCGGCAGCATGACTACCAAGGTCATACCCAGGGAGGATGCATGTCGGACGTTTCGTTTGTCGTGAACGGAAAACGGATCAGCGGCGCTGCCGAGGACCGAACGCTTCTGGTTCATTTCCTGCGCGAAAATCTTGGTCTCACCGGAACGCATGTCGGTTGTGACACCTCTCAATGCGGCGCCTGCGTCGTGCATGTCGACGGCAGGGCAGTGAAGTCCTGTTCGATGCTGGCTGTGCAGGCCTCCGGGTCGACCGTGGTGACGATCGAAGGGCTTGCCAATGGCGGCGACCTGCATCCGATGCAGGCCGCGTTCAAGGAACATCATGGGCTACAATGCGGCTTCTGCACGCCGGGCATGATCATGACCGCGACCGACATGATCGCGCGCCATCCCGAAGGCCTTGACGAGGCGACGGTGCGCGCCGAGCTCGAAGGCAACATCTGCCGCTGCACCGGCTACCACAATATCGTCAAGGCGATCCTTGCCGCATCGCAAACGATGGCGAAGGCGCCGAAGGGCAGGGTGAAACAAGCGGCGTAGAAAGAAGCGAGTAGTGAATAGTGAATAGCGAGTAGTCGGTTTAGCCGAACCGCTCCGAGCACAATTCCCTACTCACTGTTCACTATTCGCTACTCACTATTCGCTATTCCGGAGGAATTCCTATGGGCATTGAAGGCATCGGCGCTCGGGTCGTGCGCAAGGAAGACAAACGGTTCATCACCGGCGCCGGCCGCTATGTCGACGACATGGTGGTTCCCGGCATGAAGCATGCCGCTTTCGTGCGCAGCCCGCACGCGCATGCTCAGATCAAGAAGATCGACGTCAGACGAGCGCAGGCGATGCCCGGCGTCATCGGCGTCTTGACCGGCAAGGAGCTCAAGGCCGACGGCATCGGCAACCTGATCTGCGGCTGGATGATCCATTCCAAGGACGGCTCGCCGATGAAGATGGGCGCGTGGTCGCCGCTGGCGGTCGACAAGGTGCGCTATGTCGGCGATGCGGTCGTCATCGTGGTGGCGGAAACCAAGGGCCAGGCCCGCGACGCGGCCGAAGCGGTCGAGATCACCTACAAGGAATTGAAGGCGGTGGTCGATGCCACCAAGGCGCTGCAAAAAGGTGCGCCGCAGGTCCATGCCGAAGCCGAGGACAATCTTATCTTCGACTGGGAGATCGGCGATGCCAAGGCGACCGACGCGGCGATCCAGGCGGCGGCCCATGTCACCCGCATGAAGATCGTCAACAACCGGCTGGTTCCCAACGCCATGGAGCCGCGCGCGGCCCTTGGCCATTACGACAAGGCCGAGGACCATTTCACCTGCTGGACGACGTCGCAGAACCCGCATGTCGCGCGGCTGGTGATGAGCGCCTTCTACAATGTCGCGCCGGAAAACAAGCTGCGCGTCATTGCGCCCGATGTCGGCGGCGGCTTCGGCTCGAAGATCTACATCTATCCCGAAGAGATCGTCTGCCTTTGGGCGTCGAAGAAGACCGGCGTGCCGGTCAAATGGGTTGCCGACCGTACCGAAAGCTTTCTCACCGACGCGCATGGCCGCGACCATGTCTCGACAGTCGAAATGGCGTTCGACAAGAACAACCGGATCACCGGCTTCAAGGTAGACACCATCGCCAATCTCGGCGCCTACATGTCGCTGTTCTCGTCTTGCGTGCCGACCTATCTCTACGCGACGCTGCTGTCGGGCCAGTACAACATCCCGACGATCCACGCCAATGTGCGCACCGTCTACACCAACACGGCACCCGTCGACGCCTATCGCGGGGCAGGGCGGCCGGAAGCCACGTATCTGCTCGAACGGACAATGGAGACGGCCGCGCGTGAACTTGGGGTCTCGCCGGCGGAGTTGCGGCGCATCAATTTCATCACCGAGTTTCCGCACCAGACGCCGGTCATCATGAATTATGACGCCGGCGATTACGGCGCTTCGCTCGATGCGGCGACACAGGCGTCCGACTATGCCGGCTTTGCCAAGCGCAAAGCGGCGGCCGCCAGCCAGGGCAGACTGCGCGGCATCGGCATGAGCTGCTATATCGAGGCCTGCGGCATCGCGCCGTCGGCGGCGGTCGGTTCGCTCGGCGCCGGCGTCGGTCTGTGGGAATCGGCCGAAGTGCGGGTCAATGCCGTCGGCACGATCGAGGTGCTGACCGGCTCGCACAGCCATGGCCAGGGCCATGAGACGACCTTCGCGCAACTCGTCAACCAGCGTTTTGGCGTGCCACTGGACTCGGTCTCGATCGTCCATGGAGATACCGACAAGGTGCAGATGGGTATGGGCACCTACGGCTCGCGCTCGGGCGCGGTCGGCATGTCGGCAATTGCCAAGGCGCTCGACAAGGTCGAGGCCAAGGCCAAGAAAATCGCCGCCCATCTGCTCGAGGCCGACGAGGGCGACATCGTCATCGAGAATGGCGAGGTCAAGGTTGCCGGCACCGACAAGAGCCTGCCCTGGTTCCAGGTGGCGCTTGCCGCCTACACCGCTCACAATCTGCCGGCAGGCATGGAGCCGGGACTGAAGGAAACAGCCTTCTACGATCCGGCGAACTTCACTTTCCCGGCGGGCTGCTACATCTGCGAGGTCGAGATCGATCCGGAAACCGGCACGACCGAGATCGTCCAGTTCGTCGCGGCGGACGATTTCGGCAACATCATCAACCCGATGATCGTCGAGGGTCAGGTGCATGGCGGCATCGCCCAGGGTATCGGCCAGGCGCTGCTGGAAGGCGCGCACTATGACGATAGCGGGCAGCTGCTGACGGCGAGCTACATGGACTACACCATGCCGCGCGCGGACGACTTGCCGTCATTCAAGGTGTCGACCTCGAACACGCCGTGTCCGAGCAATCCGCTCGGCATCAAGGGCTGTGGCGAGGCCGGCGCCATCGGCTCGCCGCCGGCGGTCATCAACGCCATCACCGACGCTTTGGGGATTGTGGACATCGCCATGCCGGCCTCGCCGTCGACGGTGTGGGCGGCGATTAGGGCGAAGAAATGAGTGAGTAGGGAGTAGTGAGTAGGGAATGGGCATTACCGGAGATGACAGCGTCCCTATTCCCTACTCCCTACTCACTACTGCCTAACCACTTCAGGGGAGGATCCCATGTACGCAGTCAACTACCACCGCGCCGCCTCGGTCGCCGACGCCGCCAAGCTGGTGAAGAGCGGCGACGCCAGGCTTTTGTCAGGCGGCATGACGCTGATCCCGGCGATGAAGACGCGGCTCGCCGCACCCTCCGACCTGATCGACCTGTCGCGGATCAAGGAACTGCAAGGCGTCAAGGTGTCGGGCAAGACCGTCACCATCGGCGCCGCCACAACCCATTACGACGTCGCCAATGACGAGAAGCTGCGGAAGGCCTGTCCGGCGCTTGCGCACCTTGCGTCGCTGATTGGCGATCCGGCGGTGCGCCACAAGGGCACGATCGGCGGCTCGGTCGCCAACAACGACCCAGCCGCCGATTATCCGGCGGCGCTCTTGGCGCTGGGCGCCACCATCGTCACCAACAAGCGCGAGATTTCAGCCGCGAAATTCTTCACCGGCCTGTTCGAAACGGCGCTGAAAGAAGGCGAGATCATCACCGCGGTGAGTTTTACCGCGCCGGCCAAGGCTGCTTACGAAAAATTCCGCAACCCGGCCTCGCGCTATGCGATCGTCGGCGTGTTCGTGGCAAAGGGCAAGGACGGGGTCAGCGTTGCCGTTACCGGCGCCGGCGATGACGGTGTGTTCCGCTCGAAGGAGATCGAAGCAGCACTGGCGAAGAATTTTGCCGCATCGGCGCTCGACGGCGTGAAAGTGCCGGCGAAGAATTTGATGACCGACCTCCACGCTTCGGCCGAATACCGTGCCAATTTGATCGCCGTGATGGCCAAGCGCGCGGTGGCGGCAGCCAACGCCTGACATCATAAAGCTACTGACAAGGAAAGGGGCCATCGCGGCCCCTTTGTTCGTCTGTGGCGGGCTGTAACTGCCCAGTCCTTGCGGGTTCGCTGCCACGCGCAAATCCGTTGTTTCAGGTAATTCCCGTGGAAGAACAGGCGCATACTTCCCAAGGGACTGCCCAGCCCCATTCTCGCACTTGCACAATCTGATATTGCACTGCAATATGTATAGCTTGGCGGAACACGGGGTGGATTCTGCGCGCGGCGGTGTGAGCTGCGCCAAGATCTTGCGTCGTAGAGGATCGGCATGGCCGACATCTCCGCAGCGTCTGTTGCCCTGCCGCGGGCCACAGCCGACAAAGCAGCCAGAGCAAGACTGGCCTATCTCGATGGTTGGCGCGGGCTTTCGATCGCACTGGTGCTGATCGGCCATTTCTTCCCCGTTCCCGGGATCAATCTCGGCGTGCTCGGCGTCGAGTTCTTCTTCGTGCTCTCAGGCCGGCTGATGGGCGAGATACTGTTCATCGAACGCTTTCCGCTGAAAAAATTCTTCAAGCGCCGCTTTTCGCGCATCTATCCCGCGCTTTTGGTGTTCGTGACATCAGCCATGATCGGGCTCTCCGGCACCTTTATCGGCTTCAAATGGAAGGCGGCGCTGACGGCGCTGACATTCACCTACAACTATGCCGGAATTCTCATCACCCGCGCCGGCGCGCTCGACCACATCTGGTCGCTATGCGTGGAAGAGCATGCCTACATCATCCTGGCGCTGATCAGCGTGGTGGTGACCGGGCGGGGTAATGTCGTTCGGCTGCTGGTGACGCTGTCGCTGCTGGCGATGGCCAATGGCGCCATTTCGTACTGGGCACTCGGCATGGATTACGAGCACAGCTATTGGCGCACCGATGTGCATATCGCCTCGATCCTGCTGTCGGCATCGATCTGCCTGCTCAAGCACGATGACCGGCTGCCGGCATTCCTGACGAGCCCCTATGTCAGCCTCGTGTCGGCGGCGGCTATATTGCTGTTCCTCGATCCGGTGCCGACGCCGATCCATTACCTACTGGCGGTGCCGTTGCTGGCGCTTGCCGTCAATACGCTGGACACCAGCAACTGGCATCTTACCGGCCTGCTTTCATCCAGGCCGATGGTGATGATCGGGCTATGGTCGTACTCGCTCTATCTCTGGCAACAGCCCTTCTACAAATTCGTCGCCGAGCAGGGCAGTGCGCCGATCCCGATGCTGGCGGCTGTCTTCGCCTGTGCATTATGCAGCTACTATCTGGTCGAGAAGCCCGCGCGGGCCTGGCTGAACCGGAATTGGTGAGGGCTACGGACTCCTAATCTTATGCTGCCGTGGCGATCTGCTTGCCGATCATCAGCCAGCGATGCGTCAGCCCGCAATCTGCCTGAGGTAGTAGCGCACGGTCTTCTTGCCGCCATGGATCACCGCGTCGCCGACCTCGGCGAAGCCAAGCGCGGCATGGAAGGCGTCCGAAGCCGGATTGGGCGGTTCGACATTGACCTCGCAGGTGACGATGCTGTGGCCCGCGCGGGCGACTTCCCCGAACAGATCCTCGTAGAGCCGGCGGGCATGGCCGCGGCCGCGCGCTTGCGCCGCGACGACGACGCGGTCGACATAGACGAAGCGTGGATAGCGCTCGCGGAACCAGAGGAAATTCGGGCTGTCGTAGGCCGCATTCTGGTCGAAGGTCATGATGAAGGCTTCGAGCGTGCCGATGCGCCTGACGTAAAACGCTTCGCCAAGCAGGAAGGACAGCCGTTCCAGCTCGAGCCATGACAGTTCGGCGGCGTGCTCATTGTTGAGTGCGAGGATGGCCGCTTCGTCCTGAGGCGAGACACGGCTGATCGGCGACGGCCCAGTCACGGCTTCGCTCATCATGCTCTGGCCGCCGCAATCGTCGCGGCAACCAGCGCCCCATCGGTGACTGTGGTGCGGTATTCGCGGTCGAGATCGCCGCCGCCCATGCCGACTTGCGGGTTGCGGTAGGCCATGGCGCTCGGTACATCCTTGAGCGCGGCGAAGTGCATTTCCGTCAGCCCGGTTGATGCCAGCACCCCGGCGATGTTTTCGGGGTCCAGCGCGCCACAGCCGAGGATGATGATGCGGCCGTCGGCCTGGCGGACGAGATCCGCCAACAGGCCGGCGCCTTCCACCGCGGTGTCCCTCTGGCCGCTGGTCAGCACGCGGCCGACCTTGCAGCGGATCAGCGCTTCCAGCGCCTCGGCCGGGTCGCGCGTCATGTCGAAGGCGCGGTGGCAGGTGACGGCGAGCGGACCGGCGGCATCGACCAGCGCGCCCATGCGGGTTTCGTCGATGGTGCCGTCGGCATTGAGGCAACCGACGACGACGCCGGCGACGCCGAGGTCACGAAGCGCTGCGACATCGGCGAGCATCGAGCTGTATTCGGCCTCGCTGTAGAGGAAATCGCCGCCGCGCGGCCGCACGATGACATGGAAGGGAATTGTCGCGCTCTCGAGTGCGGCGCGCACCGTGCCGAGGCTGGGCGTGATGCCGCCTTCGACCAGGCTGGCGCAGAGCTCGACCCGGTCGGCGCCGGCGGCCTGCGCAGCCAGCAGTCCATCGATGCCTTCGACGCAGATTTCGATCAGGGGGCGAGCATTTCCGGCCAAGGGGCGATCCTTCATGATTGCAGATGGCCAGCCCTAGCATCGGCTCGGTTCCCGGGGAAGCCGGAACAGCCAGTCGCTGCTTGGGCCAGCCCGGCAACCCTGCCTAGGTCCGTAGCGAGAGATCTATTGTTTCTGCAGCACCGTGTTCTTGGCGCCTCGTTCGGCCTGGTCGATGACCAGCAGCTTGACCGGGGCGTCGCCGATGTTGGTGGCCTGGTGCCATTGGCCGATCATCTCGATGATGAAATCGCCCGTCTTGTAGGTGTTGCTGTTGCCGGTCTCGACATTCGTCACTTTGAGTGTCCCGGCCTCGACATAGGCGTAGCGGGCAAACGGGTGCTTGTGCACCGGCAGAGTGGCGCCGACCGCAATGTCATAGGTTGAAACCAGCACTTGGACATTTTTCTGCGGCAGCACGATCGGCTGGCCGGACGCCGTCTGGCTGCGATCGGCAAGCGGCGTGACGACAACCGGCGGGCTGGTACTGTCCAGCGCCCGAGCGGGGTTTGCAGATAGCGCCGCCGCGAACAGCAGCATCGATGCCAGGATCTTTCGCATGGTTCCTCCAGGTTTTACCGCCACCGCGCGGGCGCGACGCCAAACTTCTATCTCTCGTCAGTTACTGGAGACACAACGTCATCCGCCGGTGCCGTCGTCCATCATCGTATTCGTGAGCGCTTCATAGATGTTGCTGCATACCTGGGACCGCGGACAGTGTTTTACGATGAATACCGGCACGACAGTCAGTGCGGCGGCGATCAGGATTTGCAGGAAGAGAGGAGCAGGCTCGAAGCGTTTGCCAAACAAGGCTCGGCAAGCGAAGTAGAGACTTTGAGCCAGGCATGCCCAGACAAGGACATGCAACAGCGTGCTCGTTGCTTGGGCATAGGGCGTTATGTATCCGTCGGGAAAGCCGACCATGCCAAGGTCGACGAGCCACTGCAGAGCCAGAACGCAGGACAGGCATGCCGCCAGAAAGAGCGCCACGCGGGTAACCAAAACTCTGCTGCGATCCACGCTCATGTGCGATCGAAGCACAACTGCGCTCGGTCTTCCAGAGCGGCTGCTGCGTGGCTTGGAGTGTGGCCTATTTCAGAGTGCGCAGCGTGATCGAATAGCGGTGCCCGGCGACCGGCGGAATGCTGTGCTCCCACTCGTGGCGCGCCGGGCCGTCAATGAGATAGACAGATCTCGGCTGAACCTCGATCGTCTTGCGATCCCATTTCGAGCCGTTTTTTCGGCGCAGCCGAAAGCTGCAGGGCGCCAGCAGCGAGACGCCGGCGACGAGATCGAAATGCGGCTTGTCGCGATGCCAACCTATGCCCGCGCCCGGCCGATACTCGTTGATGAGCACTTGCGCGAATTCCGTGGCCTGCCTGCCGGCAAAATCCGCGACCTTGTCGCGAAGCGGCAGCAGGAATTTCGGGATGGGCGGCGCTTCGACGACCTGGCGCCGGTCGTAGTCGTAGCGCCAGCCGAAGCCGGCGACCTGCCGGTTGGCAAGGTGGCCGTGGAAATCGAACGGCTTGAAGGACAGTTCATTGAGGTGACGGACCAGTTCCGCCTCTTCGTCCGTTGTGATCAGGCTAGGCCGGTAAGAAAATCCTTCCGGCAGCGTGTCGGCCGCGCCGAAGAGATCGCCCTGGCTGGCATACGCTGTTGTACTGGATTTCGTCTGTGCCATCTGACGGAGAGATAGGAAGCCTCGCCACCCGGGCAAGATTTTCGGCGTTGTGGTGCGCCTCCCTGTCGGAACCTCCGCATCGTTGCGGCATTACGCATGTTCGAAGCAGGATTTGGAGAAGATTTGGGGACGAAGCGGGATTTTCGACATGCCGTCCACTGCCATCCGCAATACCCACTACGACCCGTCGACGAAAATCCTCTCGGTCTGGTTCGTCCCGAGCGGAGCCCGCTACGACTACGAGGAGGTCGAGCCCGAGACCTACGCGGCGTTCCGCGCCGCCTTCTCGAAAGGGCAATTTTTCAACGAGTTCATACGCGATCGCTACCGGTTTCATTTGGTTGAAGAACGACGCCGGCGCGTGACTGGATCCTGAAGGCGCTACCAGGAATCGCAGCGCAGGGATCGTTTTCGGGCTGGGAAGACCAGGGACCCAGGCAGCTATAGGCCCGCCACGTGCGAGCGGAATGCCAAACAGACGACCGCATGGCCTCATCAAAGCCCTGTTCAACCCCTCAATTCGTGGTAAGGTGATTATACCAGTTAATAACATGACGATCGGCGCGGCCGTCGTTTAATGCGGGAGTAGGGATAGATGACGACGATTGCGCTGTTCGGTGCCGGCGGCAAAATGGGTTACCGCCTGTCGACCAATTTTCGCGGATCGCCCTACACGGTACGCCATGTCGAGGTCAGCGAGGCCGGCCGCGAGCGGCTGAAGACCGGACTGGGCTTCGACGCGGTCAGTGCCGATGCGGCGCTCGACGGGGCGGATATCGTCATCCTGGCCGTTCCCGACACGCATATCGGCAAAGTGGCGGCTGATATCGAGAGCAAGCTCGCGCCTGGCACGATGGTGATAGTGCTCGACGCGGCCGCACCCTTCGCCGGCCATCTGCCCAAGCGGCCGGACCTGACCTATTTCGTCACCCATCCCTGTCATCCGCCGATCTTCAACGACGAGACCGACATGGCGGCCAAGAAGGATTATTTTGGCGGCGTCAAGGCCAAGCAGCATATGGTCAGCGCGCTGATGCAGGGGCCGGAAGCGGACTACGCCAAGGGCGAGGCGGTCGCGAAAATCATCTGGGCGCCGGTCATGCGCTCGCACCGTGTCACCGTCGAGCAGATGGCGCTGCTGGAGCCCGGTCTATCGGAGACGGTGTGCGCCTCACTGCTTGTCGTCATGAAGGAAGCCGTCGACGAGGTCGTCGCGCGTGGCGTCGACCAACAGGCGGCGCTCGATTTCCTGCTCGGCCATATGAACGTGCTCGGCGCCGTCATTTTCGGCGAGACCAAGGGTGTGTTCTCCGACGCCTGCAACAAGGCGATCGAATTCGGCAAGCCGGTGCTGATGCGCGACGACTGGAAGCGGGTGTTCGAGCCGGAAGAGATCGCCGCGAGCATTCGGCGCATTACCTGAGAAAGGCCGAGTCGGGGGCTTGCCGGAGCGCCTCGGTGGCTCGACACACCCGCCATGACACCCAACTGTTTTTGCTCAGTGGGGACATGTCACCTCAATTAGTGATTGACTCATCATACCAGTTGGCTTAGCTGTTGATGGCTTGGGCAAGGGTTCGCGGGAAGTACGAAGCCTGGGCGAGTGGAGGGACGGCGAGGGAGCAGCGATCGTTTGGGAAGCCGGCACCGGCATTCAGCCTGAACCGATCGGCGGCCCGCTTTGCGCGACGAATTCGAATGCAGGGGCCTTGATTGATCAAGGCAATTTTTCAAACGGGAGGACATCATGAAACTCACACGCAGAATGACACTTGCGGCGTTCGCCGGCATGCTGGCGCTTGGCACGGCGGTGCCCGCCTATGCGGCCGACCTCATTGCGATCATCACGCCCTCGCATGACAATCCGTTCTTCAAGGCGGAAGCCGTCGGCGCCGAAGCCAAGGCCAAGGAACTCGGCTACGAAGCGCTGGTGCTCGTCCATGACGACGATGCCAACAAGCAGTCCGAATTGATCGACACGGCGATCGGTCGCGGCGCCAAGGCGATCATCCTCGACAATGCCGGCGCCGACGCCACCGTCGCTGCCGTGCAGAAGGCCAAGGACGCAGGCGTGCCGTCGTTCCTGATCGATCGCGAGATCAACGCCACCGGCGTCGCCGTGGCTCAGATCGTCTCCAACAACTACCAGGGCGCCCAGCTCGGCGCGCAGGAGTTCGTCAAGCTGATGGGCGAGAAGGGCAATTTCGTCGAGCTGGTCGGCAAGGAATCCGATACCAATGCCGGCATTCGCTCGAAGGGCTATCATGACGTCATCGACGATTATCCGGACCTGAAGATGGTCGCCCAGCAATCGGCCAACTGGAGCCAGACGGAAGCCTATTCCAAGATGGAATCGATCCTGCAGGCCAACCCGGATATCAAGGGCGTCATCTCCGGCAACGACACGATGGCCATGGGCGCGTATGCGGCGCTGGTTGCGGCGAACCGCAAGGACGTCATCGTCGTCGGTTTCGACGGATCCAACGACGTGCGCGATTCGATCACCGCGGGCGGCATCAAGGCAACCGTGCTGCAGCCGGCCTATGCGCAGGCGCAGATGGCGGTCGAGCAGGCCAACGACTTCATCAAGAACAAGAAGTCGCCCGAGAAGGAAAAGCAGCTGATGGACTGCGTGTTGGTCAATGGCGACAATGCTTCCAAGCTGGAAACTTTTGCGCTTACCAACTGAGCCGGCGTGACATGAATAGCGAGGGGCGATCAAGGTCGTCCCTCGCCGCCATTTTCCGTGGGTGCCAATCACCATGCTCAACAGGCCATCATGCTGAACAACAAGCCGACCTGGCCGATGCTTGTCGTTGCAGTCGGCATCAGCCTGACCGCCTGCAAGATTTTGCCGACTCCCTCGGGGGATAGCGGCAGCGCTGCCGCCTTCAATCCGGACAAGATGGTCGAGGAGATCTGGGCCGCGAAGGTCGTGCCTTACCTCCAGCAGAAGGCCGGGCCTTTTGCCGAGGTCCACGCTCTGGCAAAAACTGATCCTGCTTCCGCCGGCACCAAATATGGCAATCCGAACAAGCAGGCGAATTCGCCCTGGACCTTCGCGGTTCGCGTCGAGGGCAAGATCATCGCAGCCAACACGCAGTCGCGGGCCGCGACCATGGATATCGATGTCGACGGCGACGGCAAGGCCGATGCGCGGGTACAGATCGGACCGGCGATGCGCGGAACCGCGCTGCGCGACAGTCTCGATTTCATCCAGTTCAACGATTTTACCAACCAGATCGACTTCGCCCAGTTCGGCAAGGCGTTCAACGCCTATGCCGTCAAGGCCGTGCTTGCCAAACTGCCACGTGACGCGCTGGAAGGCCGGACCGCCAAGGTCCTCGGCGCCTATACGCTCGAAAACGGCCAGGACCTGCCGCTGGTGACGCCGGCGGAGGCAGAAATCGGGCCGAAGCCATGAGCGCTGCGGTTGCTCACGATGTCGTCTTGAAGCTGGAGGACGTCTCCAAGGTCTATTCCGGCACCGTCGCGGTCAAGCGCGCGAATTTCGAGGTGCGCAAGGGCGCCGTCAATGTGCTGGTCGGCGAAAACGGCGCCGGCAAATCGACGCTGATGAAGATTATCGCCGGCGTCGAACAGCCGACGCTCGGCCGGATCCTCCTGGAAGGGGAGGAGGTCTCCTTCTCGTCATCGGGCGACGCGGTGAACCGCGGCATCGGCATGGTGTTCCAGGAGCTGAACCTGTTTGGCAATATGACCGTCGCCGAGAACATCTTCGCCACGCGCGAGATCACCAACCGGTTCCGCAAGATCGACCGCAAGGAGCAGGAGCGTCGCGCGGCGCAATTTCTCGAACGCCTGCAGGCCGGGATAAGGCCCGACATGCTGGTCGAGGATCTGCGCATCGGCCAGCAGCAGCTGGTCGAGATCGCCAAGGCGGTTTCGCTCGATGCGCGCATCCTGATCATGGACGAGCCGACCTCGGCGCTCAGTGCGGCGGAAGTCGAGATCCTGTTCAAGGTGATCGCCGACCTCAAGGCGCGCGGCGTGGCGATCGTCTACATCTCGCACCGGCTGGAAGAGCTGATCCGCATCGGCGACTACATCACGGTGCTGCGCGATGGACACATCACCGGCCAGGAAGAGATGAAAAACGTCGACACGCGGTGGATCGTGCGGCAGATGATCGGCTCCGACGCCAAGGATTTCGCCAAGGCCGACGGCCATGTTCCCGGCGAAGAAATATTCCGCGCCGAGGACATCTGCCTGCCGCGCGCCACCGGCGGGCTGGCGGTCGATCACGTCTCGCTGTCGCTGCGCGCCGGCGAGATCCTCGGCATATACGGCCTGATGGGCGCCGGGCGGAGCGAGCTGTTCGACTGCATCATGGGCCGCCATGGCCAGGCTACCGGCGCGATCTTCATCGCCGGCAAAAAGGTCAAGGAGCGCGACACGACGCGGCGTATCCGGCGCGGGCTGGCGCTGATCCCCGAAGACCGCCAACGCGAAGGGCTGGTGTCGATCCTCTCCGTCGCCAGCAATCTGACACTGGCCAGCCTGTCGCGTTTTGTCCGCCTGTTTCACATTCGCGGCGGCCAAGAGAAGCAGGCGGTGACGCAGATGGTGCGGGAACTGGCGATCAAGGTCGCCGACCCGGCGCAGGAGGTCTCATCGCTGTCGGGCGGCAACCAGCAAAAGGTGGTAATCGGCAAGGCGCTGCTCACCGGGCCGAAGGTGCTGCTGATGGACGAGCCCAGCCGCGGCATCGATGTCGGCGCCAAGGCCGACGTCTTTCGCACCATGCGCAAACTGTCGCGAGACGGGCTCGGCATTCTGTTCGCCACCTCCGATCTCGATGAGGTGATGGCGCTGTCCGATCGCATCGCGGTGATGAGCAACGGAAAACTGACCGGCATGTTCGATCGCGCCGAGGCGACGGAGGCAGCCCTTGTCGCCGCCTCGGCACTTGGCCACGGACCGGCCCCGCACACGGAGAACCCATGACTGACATCCCGGCCAAGGCGGCTGCCCCCTCCGTCTCGAGCGGCTCGCTGCTGCTGACGCTGATGAAGGCGAGGACCTTCATCGCGCTGATCGCCGTCTTGGTCTTCTTCTCGATCGCGGCGCCGAATTTCCTGTCGACCGCCAACCTGATCCTGATGTCGAAACATGTGGCGCTGAACGCCTTCCTCGCCATGGGCATGACCTTCGTCATCATCACCGGCGGCATCGATCTCTCAGTCGGCTCGATCGTCGGCCTGTGCGGCATGGTCGCCGGCTATTTCGTGCTCAACGGCATCGACCTGCAATTCGGCTACACCATCTATTTCAACGTCGTCGAGATCGCGCTGATCACGCTGGCGGTTGGCATATTGATCGGCGCCGTCAACGGACTGCTGATCACCAGGCTGAACGTCGCGCCGTTCATCGCCACGCTCGGCGTGCTCTATGTCGCGCGCGGCCTGGCGTTGCTGTCGTCGGACGGCCGCACCTTCCCCAACCTCGTCGGCAAGCCGGAGCTTGGCACCACCGGGTTTGGTTTCCTCGGCGCCGGGCGGCTGCTCGGCCTGCCGGTGGCGATCTGGATACTGATCGTCGTTGCGCTGGCGGCGGCCTACCTCACCAAATACACCCCGCTCGGCCGCCACATCTTCGCCGTCGGCGGCAATGAACGGGCGTCGCGAATTTCGGGCGTTCGTGTCAACATGGTGAAAATGTTCGTCTACATGTTCTCCGGCTTCTGCGCGGCGATCGTCGGCCTGATCATCTCGTCCGAATTGATGGCCTCGCACCCGGCAACAGGCGAAAGTTTCGAGCTCAACGCCATTGCGGCGGCGGTGCTCGGCGGCACCTCGATGTCGGGTGGGCGCGGCACGATCGGCGGCACCATTGTCGGCGCCTTCGTCATCGGCATTCTTTCGGACGGGTTGGTGATGATGGGCGTGAGTTCCTTCTGGCAGATGGTGATCAAGGGCCTTGTCATCATCGTCGCCGTCGTCGTCGACCAGGCGCAGCGCCGGCTGCAGAGCCGGGTGACGCTGATGCAGATGGCAAAGGCAGGCTGAGCATGGCGGAGTTGCGGGGAGGGCTCATCGGCTGCGGCTTCTTTGCCATCAACCAGATGCATGCCTGGCGCGACATTGAAGGCGCCGCGATGGTCGCCATTTGCGACCGCGACCCGGAGCGGCTGCGCATCATCGGCGACCAGTTCGGCATTGCGAAGCGCTACACCGACGCGGCAGAGATGTTTGCAAGCGAAAGCCTCGACTTCGTCGATATCGCCACCACCGTTCCCAGCCATCGTCCGCTGGTCGAGATGGCGGCGCTGCACCGTGTGCCGGTGATTTGCCAAAAGCCGTTCGCGCCGACGCTTGCCGACGCCAAGGCGATGGTGAGGGCCTGCGTGGAAGCCGGCGTACCGCTGATGGTGCATGAGAATTTTCGCTGGCAGTCGGCGATCCAGGCGGTGCGTGCCGTGCTCGACAGCGGCGAGATCGGCACGCCGTTCTTCGGGCGCATCTCCTTCCGCTCTGCCTATGACGTGTTTTCCGGCCAGCCCTATCTCGCCGAGGGAAAGCGCTTCATCATCGAGGACCTCGGTATCCACAGTCTCGACATCGCCCGTTTTCTACTGGGCGACGTGTCGACGATCACGACGCGAACCGCGCGCATCAACCCCGGCATCGCGGGCGAAGATGTCGCGACGATGCTGATGGACCACAAGAGCGGGGCGACGTCAGTGGTCGACTGTAGCTACGCGACGAAGCTCGCCACCGAACCGTTTCCCGAAACGCTGATCGAGATCGACGGCAGCGACGGCACGATCCGCTTGGCGCAGGGATATCGGCTCACCGTCACCGGCAGGAGCGGCACGAAGATCACCGACGTTTCGCCGCCCGTACTCGCCTGGGCATCGCGCCCATGGCACAACATCCAGGAGAGCGTCGTCGCCATCCAGCAGCACTGGGTCGACTGCCTGGCAAAGGGAACCGAGCCGGCGACCTCGGGCGCCGACAATCTCAAGACATTCGCGCTGGTCGAGGCGGCCTATCTGGGCGCCGCGAGCCACGAACTTGTCCACCTGGATGGCTTGCTGACATGACAGCCGACGCCTTCCTCCTATACGGCACACGCGTGGTCGAGGCCGAGCCGGTTAGGCTGAGTGCGGGCTTGCTCAGCGCCGACTTTGTCAACGGCAGCCTGCGCACCATGCGTTACGGCGGCATCGAAGTGCTGCGCGCCATCGCCTACATCGTGCGCGACCGCGACTGGGGCACCTATGAACCGGCGCTGACGGACCTTGCCGTCGATCAGGACGCCGACAGCTTCTCCGTCAGCTACTCCGCAACTTGCTTAGCGCCGGGCGGAAGCCGGCTAGACTTTCGCGCTACGATCAAGGGCTCCGCCAACGGTAACCTGGTGTTCGACGTCTGCGCGGTCCCTGAAAGCGATTTCGAGACCAACCGTTGCGGTTTCTGCATCCTGCATCCGATCGCCGGCCTCGCCGGCAGTGCGGTGACGGTCGAGCATACCGACGGCAGCGTGGTGGCGACGAAACTGCCGCTGTTGATCGATCCCTGGCAGCCTTTCAAGGATTTGCGCGCGATCACCCATGAGGTCCGGCCGGGCATCACTGCCGAATGCCGGATGGAGGGCGACACTTTCGAGATGGAGGACCAGCGTAACTGGTCGGACGCGTCCTACAAGACCTATGTGCGGCCACTGGCGCTGCCTTGGCCCTATGTGCTGCCGGCCGGCCAAACTGTAAGCCAGACGGTCAGGCTTCGCATCACCGGCGAGGGGGGAATGCCGGCCGCAGCATCTGCCGCCGAACCGGTCAGCGTCGAACTCGGCGAGACCGGGCAGAGGCTGCCGGATCTCGGCGTGATCATCTACCCGGATGAGGTCGAAGCAGCGCTCGCAAATCTTTCGACATTGACCGAGCTCGGCCCGCAGCAACTTGTCTTCCACTACGATCCGACGCGCGGCCACGGTCTCGAAGCATTGCAGTCTTATGCAAGGCTCACCGCCGCCTATCCGGTGCAGACGACGCTGGAATGCGTCGTTGCCTGCGCGGGCGACCTCGATGCCGAGCTGTCAGGCGTTGCCGACATTGTGCGTCAAGCCGGGTTGAAGCTTTCGGCCATTGCCGTCTCGCCTTCGGTTGACCGGCAGTCGACACCGCCGGGCAGTGCGTGGCCGGACTGTCCGCCGCTCGAAGACGTCTATGACGCGGCGCGGCGCGCCTTTCCCGATATCCGGCTTGGTGGCGGCATGTTCAGCTATTTCACCGAGCTCAACCGCAAGCGCGTGCCGGGGGGCCTGCTCGATTTCGTCACCCACTGCACGTGCCCGATCGTGCACGCTGCCGACGATCTCAGCGTCATGCAGTCGCTGGAGGCGCTGCCCTTCATCACCGCGTCGACGCGGGCGATCTTCGGGGCAAAGCCCTACCGCATCGGTCCGTCGACGCTCGCCATGCGCCAGAACCCCTATGGCGGCGCGACCAAGGGCAATCCCGGGGGACAGCGCATCGCCATGGCCGATCGCGACCCTCGTCATGCCGGCCTGTTCGCTGCCGCATGGACGATCGGCTATGCCGCGCGTGTCGCGCCGGCCGGGCTGGAACTGCTCACGCTGTCCGGCTTCGCCGGGCCCTTCGGCGTGCTCGCAGCATCCGGCGAACCCGTCGCGGAAGGATCGCCTCGGCCGATCTTCGATGCCATCAAGGGGCTTTGCGAACTGGCCGGCCTTACGTATGTGGCGACGAAAACGAGCGACGAGACCAAGGTGCTGGCGCTGGCCGGCCGCTCCGCTTCGGGCAAGACCGTGGCGTGGCTGGCGAACCTGACGGCGGACGACGTGACGGTCGACATCTCAGCGCTTGGCCGAGGCCAACTGGTGATGACCCCTTACGCGATCACGCGGATCGGCTGAAATCAGTTGCCGGAGTTCATCACATAAAGCGCGCGCGAGCGCTCGAGGTGCTTGATCATCGCCTTCTCGGCGCCGTCGGCATCCTTCTTCTCGATGCGGCCGATGATCTCTTCATGCTCGGTCAGCGTGAACTGTTCCTTGCCGGTCCAGATCAGCATTTCGGTGTGATATTCCTTCAGCCAACCGAGCATCGCCTCGCTGACGGCGATATAGATCGGGTTGCCTGAAATGGCCGCGATCTGGGTGTGAAACTTCATGTCGGCTGAAATGAAAGCCTCGGAATCGCCGCGAAAGCCACGCTGTTCGGCAATTGTGGCCCGCAGCTGCTCAACGTCCTCGGCAGTGGCATTTTCGGCGGCTTCCCTGACCATGCCGCGCTCGAAGAAGATGCGCGCCGTTTTCAGGTGCTCCAGCGTGTCCTTCGACGACGACAGGATGATCTTGGCTGCGCCGTCGACCTGCTTGATGATCGACTTGGCGGTCAGCTGCAGCACCTTGGCGCGTTCCCCATGCGAGATCGCGACGAGGCCCATATTGCTCAGCGCCTGCATCGCCTCGCGGATCGCGGGACGGCCGACCTCGAAGCGCTCCATCAACTCGCGCTCCGACGGCATGTCGTCGCCCGGCGTCAATTCTCCGCTGGTGATCAGGCGCTTCAGCCGCAAAAACACTTCGTCGGAAAGTTTGCGCCGGACGATCGGCTCCGAACGGTTCATCGTCGCGAATCACTCCCTTGACCTGTCTCTATCTAGCATTGCCACAGCCATTCCCGGAATGGCCGTCGCCCCGATCGGCCATAGCCGCAAGACAGGATATTGCTTGCAAAGCTTATGTACTCATTATACCAGATTCTGACGATCAAGGAACTCATTTCGAACCTCCGCGGCCTCAGACAACGAACCATGATCACGCTCACCTACCGCATCGAAACGTCAGGTAGCATCGAGGCGCTGGCGACCAAGATCGCCAGCGACCAGTCGACTGGAACCTTCGTCGCGCTGCCCGGTGAGACCGAGGAACTGAAAGCCCGGGTGGCCGCGCGTGTCCTGACCATTCGGCATTTGCCTGAGGCTGACAGGCCATGGCTTCCCGAGGCCGGTGACGGGCCGTTCAAGCGCGCGGATGTCGACATCGCCTTTCCATTCGATGCCATCGGGACCGACCTGTCGGCGCTGATGACGATTGCCATCGGCGGCGCCTATTCGATCAAGGGCCTGTCCGGCATTCGCGTCGTCGACATGAAATTGCCGGGGGAATTCAGTGGCGCCCATCCGGGTCCGCAGTTCGGCGTCGCCGGCAGCCGCAGGCTGACAGGTGTTGCGGACCGACCGATTATCGGCACCATCGTCAAGCCGGCGCTGGGGCTTCGGCCACACGAGACCGCCGCAATGGTGGGGGAGCTGATCGCCGCCGGCGTCGATTTCATCAAGGACGACGAGAAGCTGATGAGCCCGGCCTATTCGCCGCTGGCGGAGCGGGTGAAGGCAATCATGCCGCTGATCCTCGACCACGAGCAGAGGACCGGCAAGAAGGTGATGTATGCCTTCGGCATCTCGCATGCCGACCCGGACGAGATGATGCGCAACCACGATCTGGTGGCCAAGGCGGGCGGCAATTGCGCGGTGGTCAACATCAATTCGATAGGCTTCGGTGGCATGGCGTTTCTTAGAAAACGCTCCAGCCTGGTGCTGCATGCCCATCGCAACGGCTGGGACATTCTTACTCGCCATCCCGGCCTCGGCATGGACTTCAAGGTCTGGCAACAGTTCTGGCGGCTGCTCGGCGTCGACCAGTTCCAGATCAACGGCATCCAATCGAAATACTGGGAGCCGGACGCGTCTTTCGTCGAGTCCTTCAAGGCGGTAACGACCCCGATCTTTGCGCCTGAGGATTGCGCTCTGCCGGTCGCCGGTTCCGGCCAATGGGGCGGGCAGGCGCCCGAGACCTATGAACGGACCGGCCGGACGGTCGATCTGCTCTATCTGTGCGGCGGCGGCATCGTCAGCCATCCGGACGGGCCGGGCGCCGGGGTGCGTGCCGTGCAGCAGGCCTGGCAAGCTGCGGTCGACGGCATTCCGCTGGCGGATTTCGCCTTGAGCCATCCCGAACTGGCGCGGTCGATCGAAAAATTCGGCGACGGCAAAGCGGCCTGAAGCGATGCAAGATCTGCTTCTCAGCTATTATGGCGATGACCTCACCGGTTCGACCGACGTCATGGAAGCGCTCGAACTCGGCGGCGTGCCGACCGTGCTGTTCATGCGCCAGCCGGACGCGGCCATGCTTGCGCAGTTCGCACATTGCCGAGCCGTTGGCCTGGCCGGCACCAGCCGCAGCGAAACCCCGCAATGGATGGACACCCATCTCAAGAGTGCCTTCGTCTGGCTGAAGACGCTCAACGCAGCTCTCTGTCACTACAAGGTCTGCTCGACCTTCGATTCCAGTCCGACGATCGGCAGCATCGGTCGCGCCATCGAGATCGGCCGCTCGGTCTTCGCTCAGGACAGCGTGCCGCTGCTGGTTGGGGCGCCGCAGCTCAAGCGTTACACCGCCTTTGGACATCTGTTCGCCGCCTATCGTGACAAGTATTTCCGCATCGACCGCCATCCGGTGATGAGCCGCCACCCGACGACGCCGATGGATGAATCCGACCTGCTGATCCATCTGTCGCGGCAGACGGAGCTCACGTCGGGGCTGGTCGATCTCGCGACGTTGCAGTCGGCGTCGCGCTCGAAAGCGTTCGACCGCTTGCTCGCCGAGGGCACCGACATCGTACTTGTCGATGTCGACAGCCTGGAGACGCAGGCGCTCGCCGGCAAGGAGATATGGCGCGCCCGCACGCCGGGCGGTTCGTTCGTCGTCGGTTCGTCCGGAATCGAATATGCGCTGCTGGCCGAATGGGTGTCGAATGGGACGGTCAGAGCTGAACCAAAATTTTCACCGCCGGGTGCTGCCGACCGGATCGCGGTCGTCTCGGGCAGTTGTTCGCCGACGACCGAACGACAGATCCGGCACGCTTTGACCGACGGCTTCGATGGCATCGAGGTCGATCCCGTCGAACTGATCTCCGCAGCTTCCGGAGATGCGATCGCACGCGCGACGGCAGCCGGTCGCGCCAGTCTGGAAGCCGGGCGCAGCGTCGTTCTCTACACGGCCCTTGGACCCGCGGCCGATAGGGGGGGCGAAATCGACCGCCAGGAAGGCGCCCGCCACAAGCTCGGGCGGGGCCTCGGCGAACTGCTTCGCGCGCTGACCATCGAGCAGAAGTTGCAGCGCGTGGTCATTGCCGGCGGCGATACGTCGAGCCACGCGCTCGGCGAGATGGGTGTCGATGCGCTGACGGTGCGAATGCCGCTGCCGGCATCGCCGGGCTCGCCGCTTTGCGTAGCTCACTCGCGTATTGAGCCGATCGATGGGCTGGAGGTGGCGCTCAAGGGCGGGCAGGTCGGAACCGACCGCTATTTCAGCGCCATCCGCGACGGCCTTAGCAGCTGATTACGCGTCGCCTGGCAACCGCGAGATCCATTCATGACCTCTAACGGCGCCGTAGCGGTTTGTCGCGCATGTTGACGTTAAATTCACATAAAGATATGAGTTCTTTGTTGCGGCGAGGTGCTTTTGCCGTTTGTCCCCCTTGCTCAATCGGGGTTGTCGCCATGTGTTTCGCCCTTGCATCAGACTGCAGGATCGCCCTGTAGCAATCGCCAGTTGCTGAAAGAGGCGGTGATCATGCCCAGCCTGCTCGGAATCGATAACGGCCTCACGGTCACCAAGGCGGTCATCTTCGATGCCGACGGCACGCAATTGTCCGTGGCGCGTCGCCGGGTGCCGCAATCGATGCCCCACGCGCGCTGGGTGGAGCGCGACATGTCAGGCCTGTGGCAAGCAACAGCCGACGCCATCAAGGAGGCGATCGCGCTCTCCGGCAGGCCGGCGGAAGACATCAAGGCGGTGGCGGCGACCGCGCATGGCGATGGTCTCTATGTGCTCGATCATGATCGTCAGCCTTTGGGACCAGGCATCCTTTCGCTCGACAGCCGGGCCGGCGACATTGTCGACAGGTGGTCCGCCGGTACCGTTTTCACCGATGCGCTGGCGACGACAGGCCAGACGCCGCATGTTTCGGCGCCGTCGGCGCTGCTGGCGTGGCTTAAGCAGAACGATCCTGATCGCTATGGCCGCATCGGCCATGTGCTGGCCTGCAAGGACTGGCTGCGCTTTTGCCTGAGCGGCACGATCGGCACCGACCGCACGGAGGCAAGCACCTCATTCACGGATTTTCGCACGCAAGCCTATGCGCCTGAAGCGCTGCGCATCTTCGGGTTGGAGGATCTGTTCGACGCGCTGCCGCCGGTGGCGCATTCCGCTGAAATCGCCGGTCAAGTCACCGCCGATGCCGCCGAAAGGACCGGCCTTCGCAAGGGAACACCGGTCGCCTGCGGCCTGCACGACGTGGCCGCCTCGGCGCTTGGCATGGGCGGCCATGAGGAGGGCGTGCTCGCCATCGTCGCCGGCACCTATTCCATCAACGAAGTCGTCTCTTCGCAACCGCGCGTCGACCGACGTTGGTTCTGCCGCAACGCCATCGATGCGGGCCGTTGGAACAACATGTCGATCTCGCCGGCCTCGACCGCGAACTACGACTGGTTTCTCGACACCTTCTGTCGCTTGGAGCAAGACATGACAAACGCGGATGGCGGCTCCCTCCACGAATTGCTGGCGGGAGAGATCGACGCGGCGTTGAAGAAGCCTTCGACCATCCTGTTTCATCCCTATCTGTTCGGCTCTCCCTATGGCGATTTGGCCAGCGGCAGCTTTGTCGGCCTGCATGGCTGGCACAATCGCGGCGACATGCTGAAGGCGGTTCTGGAAGGCATCGCCTTCAATCACCGCACCCATGTCGAGGCCTTGCGCGACGGCTTTGCCGTCAGCGAGATCCGCCTGACCGGGGGCGGCTCGCGTAATCCTGCTTTCGTCCAGATGTTTGCCGACGTGCTGAACGCCCCGGTCACCGTCACCTCGACGGATGAGACCGCGGCCCTCGGTGCCGCGCTTTGCGCAGGTGCTGCGGTCGGCTTGTTCAAGACGCCGCAAGAGGGCGCCAGGCAGGTCGGCATGACGGAGCGGACGTACCAAACCGTGCCCGCCTCCAGTGCTGTGTTCAATGAGCGGTTTTCGCTCTACTGCCGCATAGCCGAGCAGCTGAAGTGGCATTGGCCTGATATCGAAAGGCTGGCGCGGCCGGGGGTAAACGCATGATCAAGGCCGACGAACGACGCGAAGAGATCGCCGATTATGTGATCAAGCTCGGCCAGGTGCGCATCGATGATCTGGTCGAGCATTTCGGCGTGTCGCGCATGACCATCCACCGGCATATCGACCGGCTGGCGCAGCAGGGCGTGCTGCGCAAGCTGCATGGTGCGGTGACGGTCCAGCCTTCCGGCCTCTACGAGAGCGCTTTCCGCTACCGGGTGACCGTCAATCGAGCCGAGAAGGATGCACTGGCGCGGGCGGCACTGGATTATATCGAGGCCGGCCAGGTGGTGATGCTGGACGATTCATCGACGGCAAACGCGGTCGCGACGCTGCTGCTCGACGTCAAGCCGCTGACCGTCATTTCCAACAGCGTTTCGACGGCGGGCCAATTGATCAATGTGGACGATATCGATTTCATCTGCCTCGGCGGCCAGTATCATCCCACTTACAATGCCTATATCGGCATTGTCTGCGAGAACGCCGTGGCGCAGTTGCGCGCCAATGTGCTGATCTGTTCGGCTTCGGCCGTCACCGGAACCACTGCTTTCATCCAGGATCCGAATGTCGTGCGGGTCAAGCAGGCGATGATGACCGCCTCCGTGAAGCGCATCCTTTTGGTGGACCACGCAAAATTCGACCGGATCGCGCTGCATGTCTTCGACGATCTGACCAGTTTCGACGCCGTGCTGGTGACCGAGGGCCTGGGCGATGCGCAGGCGCAGAGCCTCGAACGGGCGGGGGTGAAGTTGCGCATCGTCAAGACGAAGGCGCCATGAACCCAGCAGATGGAGCCGGGGCGGACAATCCCGCAGGGCGTCTCGCCGCGATGGCCGGGACCGGCGAAGTCGACGTCGTCATTCTTGGCGCCGGCATCAACGGGGCTGGGCTGTTTCGCGATCTGTGCGCGCAAGGTGTCAGCTGCCTGATCGTCGAAAAGGCGGATTTCGGCTCGGGCACCAGTGCCGCGCCGTCGAGGCTCATCCACGGCGGCTTGAAATATCTCGAGACCGGCGAGTTCGGGCTGGTGGCGCAGTCGACGCTCGAACGCAATCTGCTTCTTCAAAACGCGCCGCACTATGTCAGCCCGCTGCCGACCGTCATCCCGATCTTCTCGTGGAGCAAGGGCATGCTCGCGGCGTTGCGAACGCTGTTCGGCTCGACCAGCGCGCCGCGCAGCCGCGGCGCCATACTGATCAAGATCGGCTTGATGATCTACGATTTCTACGGTTCACGAAACCAGGTCATGCCGCGCCACCGCATGGTCGGGCGGCGGCAGGCGCTTGTTGAGATGCCGGCGCTCAATCCGGCGATCGTCGCCACCGGCACCTACTACGACGCCAAGATAAGTCACCCGGAAAGGCTGGTGCTGGAACTGATCCTCGACGGCTTGCAGGCTCACGCGGCGTCTGCCGGTGCCAACTACACGACACTGGCGGCTTCAGCCAATGGCGTGCTCACCTTCCAGCCGGAAAACGGCGCGGCCTTTTCGGTGCGGCCGAAGCTGGTGGTGAACGCCGCCGGTCCGTGGATCGACGACGTCAACGCGCTGCTTGGTGCTCCATCGAAGATGATCGGCGGCACCAAGGGCTCGCATATCCTTTTAAGGCATGACGAACTGGTCAAAAGCCTCGCCGGGCGCATGCTCTATTTCGAGGCCGATGACGGCCGCATCTGCCTGGTCTACGACTATCTCGGCCTGGCGCTGGTCGGCTCGACCGACATCAAGGCCGACAATCCGGACGCGGTCCNGAGTTCAGACGTGTGCTCTTCCGATCTCCTGGCGCTGGTCGGCTCGACCGACATCAAGGCCGACAATCCGGACGCGGTCCGCTGCGAACCCGAAGAAGTCGACTATCTGCTCGACAGCGTGCGAACGCTGCTGCCGGGCATGGCGTTCGAGCGCGACCAGATCGTCTACGCCTATAGCGGCATCCGGCCGCTGCCGACGTCTGAAGCAGCGACGCCCGGACTGATCAGCCGCGATCATTCGGCGCCCGTTGCCGAGCCGGACGGCAACAGGCCCTTTGCAGTCATTTCGCTGGTCGGCGGCAAATGGACGACGTTCCGCGGCTTTGCCGAGGAAGTCACTGATACCGTACTCAAGCGCTTGCAGCGCAGCCGCAAGATGTCGACTCAGTCGATGCCGATCGGCGGTGGGCGGGATTTTCCGGCCAATGCCGCCGCGCGCGCGGACTGGCTGGCTGAGGCACAGCAGGCAACGGGCGCCGGGGAAGGGCGCCTTGATCAATTGCTGTCGCGCTACGGGACCAGAGCCGTTGAGATCGCCAGGCACGGGTCGGATGATGAGGGTTGCCTGCCGGACTCCGGCGGCTACGGCAAGGCGGAAATCGACTACATCGCGCGCAACGAGTTCGTCGAACATCTGGCCGATGTCGTTATGCGCCGCAGCACGTTGGCGATAGGCGGCTCGCTGACGAGCCGCGACCTGCAGGAGATTGCCGCGATCGCGGGGCGGGCGTTGGGGTGGAGCACCGAGCGCCTCACGCGGGAGGTCGAAGCCGCTGTTGTCGAGCTCGAAGGCAGGAACCTGATGCGGCTGGACTGATCGCTTGATCGCCGACGCCTAGCTTTTCCTGAGGCAATCCGATCGATTTGCCCTTGTTGCGCCCTGTGCATCAACCTTCCCATTTTGCACCCGGATTGGGATTTGCCGGCGCCTACGGGCTCATGCCGTCACTGGATCCGGTAACACAAATTGACGTTAAATTAACACTACCGTATGGTCATATTGTATGCTTACCTTCTAATAGGCTCGCGTTGGCTGCCGAACGTCGGCTGAGGCAACCATCTGCGGAGGGATTGACAGCGGTGCAAAGGTATGAAAATTTTTGCACACAAAGATAATATTATCACCCTGGGGAGGGGATGGCTTGAATTCCGGCGGAAGCGCAAACCGCGACCATGAATCCAGCCTCGCCACGCGCGCGGCCTGGCTGCACTATGCCGGTGGTCTGACCCAGGCCCAGGTGGCCAAGCGGCTTGGCCTGACCAGCCTCAAGGCGCATAGGCTGATCACCAAGGCCAACCAGGAAGGTCTGGTCAGGGTCTTCATCGACGGCGACGTCGCCGAATGCGTCGACCTGGAACAGCGCCTGATCGCCGCCTATGGGCTCCACTATTGCGAGGTGGTTCCCGATCTCGATCAGGACGAACTGCCGCTCAAGGGGCTGGGCATTGCCGGCGCCCAGTTCCTGAAGCGCGAAATCGATCGCGGCGAAGACATGCTGATCGGCGTCGGCCATGGCCGCACGCTTGCCGCCAGCGTCGAATATCTGACGCGCGCAACTGCTGCTCACATCCGTTTCGTCTCGCTGCTTGGCGGCGTGACGCGCAAATTCGCCGCCAACCCGCACGACGTCATGCATCGCCTGGCAGAGCGGACCGGCGCGCAGGCTTTCGTCATGCCGGTGCCTTTTGTCGCCAATACCGCCGAGGACCGCGAAGTGCTGCTTGGCCAGCGCGGCATCAGCGATGTGTTCGCTCTCGCCAGCCGGTCCGACCTGATGTTCGTCGGAATAGGCACGGCCGAGCGGGAGGCGTCGCTGGTCGCCACCGGCATGATCGAGCCTTCCGAAATCGACGAGGTCAAGCGTGACGGCGGCGTTGGTGAATTGCTGGCGCATTTCTTCGACGACAAGGGGCGTCCGGTCGAAACGGCGCTGTCGGAAAGAATACTGGCGCTTCCGCGCGATCAGTTGAAGGGCCGCAGGATCGTTGCCGTCGCCGGCGGCAAGGTGAAGGTGCGCGCCATCAAGGCAGTACTCGAAAGCCGTTATCTCAGCGGCCTGATCACCGACGAATGCACGGCCCGCGCGCTGGTCGAGCTCGACGATGCAGCCGGGACCGCGAAGCGCTGCGTGAACGGAGGAACTTCGAATGCGTGACAACGGACAATCCGCACCGCTGGTGGTTGCATCATGAGCGCGAAGGCCACCGCCCGGCAAGCTTCGCCCGGCCTGCGCCGGGTGCTTGCCGGCGCTGCGGTTGTGGTTCTGCTCGGCGCCATGGCGCTCGATACCAAGGTGATCAAGATCGGCTCTGCCGGCGATGTTCGCAACGCGGTGTTTTCGGCCGCCGACTACGGCAAGTCTGAATTTCCCAAGGTGCAGGCCGATGTCGAAGCGCGTGCCGCCGACGCCGCAACGGTGGCGACGGCGATCGCCAAGGACAGGGCGACGGCCGAAAAGGAATATGGCGTGCCGGCGGGAGTCGGACCGGTCATCTCGGTCAAGTTCACCGGCGTCGTCGGCGAGGGAAAATCGGGCATCTACAAGGTCGCGGTCGACGGTTTGCCGGACACGTTGACCGTCCGCGTACAGACTGGGCCGGCGATCAACGGCACCGAGCTTCGCGACGCCACCGGCAAGATCACCTTTGGTCAGTTCACCAACCAGATCGAGTATCAGGACGCCGGCTCGGCGCTGAACAACGAGATGAAGAAGGAGGTGCTGGCGAAAGTCGATACCAGTGACTTGACCGGCAAGACAATAGCGGTGGTCGGCGTCTTCAAGCTGGTCAATCCGAAGAGCTGGCTGGTCACGCCGGTGAGGCTGGACGTCAAATGACAATGGCTGCCGGCACAGAACCCGCGACTGGCGATGCCGTGCTTTCGGCGCGCAATGTCGTCATGTCGTATGGCGGCGTCCACGCGCTCAAGGGCGTCAACTTCGACATCCATCGCGGCAAGGTCACCACCCTGTTCGGAGAGAATGGCGCCGGCAAGTCGACGCTGATGAAGATCCTGTCCGGCGTGGTCACGCCGACATCCGGCGACATCGTGCTCGACGGCAATCTCGTCAGCTTTTCCTCGTCTTCGGACGCGCGCGACCGCGGCATTTCGATCATCCACCAGGAGCTCAGCCTGGCGCCGAATCTGAGCGTTCGCGACAACATCTTCATGGGCCGCGAACTGCGCACCAGAACCGGCCTCGACTTCGCCGAGGAGTCGCGCCAGGCGCGGGCGCTGATGGCCGACCTCGAAGAAGACATCGATCCGATGACCTTGGTGGAGGACCTGCGCCTGGGGCAGCAGCAGATCGTCGAGATCGCACGCGCGCTATCGGTCGACAGCCGCATCCTGATCATGGACGAGCCGACCTCCGCGCTGAGCGCCACGGAGGTCGAAGTGCTGTTCAAGGTGATCCGCGATCTGACCAGCCGCGGTGTCTCCATCGTCTACATCTCGCATCACCTCGAAGAGGCGCTGCAGATCACCGACTACGCCGTCGTGCTGCGTGACGGGGCGATCACGGCGACGGCCGAAGCCAAGGACATCGACCTCGAATGGATCGTCCGCAACATGGTGGGTGAGAATTTCGACCTCGGCTCGCCGCCGACCGGCCATGCGTTTGGTGAGGTCGCGCTGTCGATCGAGGATGTCAGCGTCACCGACGCTTCGGGTTCAGGCTACGTCGTCGATCATCTGTCGCTGGATGTCAAAGCGGGCGAGATCGTCTGCATCTATGGGCTGATGGGCGCGGGCCGCACGGAATTGCTGGAGGCCGTCGCCGGCCGTGTGCCCATGGCGGGCGGGCGGGCGCTGCTGGAGGGTGAGGACGTTTCGGGGCTGACCATTGCCCAGCGCATCGCCCGAGGTCTGGTTCTGGTCCCCGAGGATCGCCAGCGCGACGGCCTGGTTCAGACCATGACCGTCGGCCGCAATCTGTCGCTTGCCAGCATCGAGGCGTTCGCGAAAGGCCTGTTCCTCTCCCGGCCGAGGGAACGCGCACTGATCGACGATTCGATCCGCAAGGTGACCATCAAGACCGCGGGCGGCAACGCCATGATCGGATCGCTGTCGGGCGGCAACCAGCAGAAGGTCGTCATCGGCAAGATGCTGACGACAGATCCCAAGGTCATCCTTCTCGACGAGCCGAGCCGCGGCATCGATGTCGGCGCCAAGGCCGAAGTCTTTCGCTTGCTCAGCGAGCGTGCCGCGCAAGGCCTGGCGGTCGTCTTCTCGACCTCGGAGGTCAATGAGTGCCTCAGCATCGCCCATCGCATCGTCGTGATGCGGCGCGGCAAGATTTCAGCCGAATTCGGCGCCAACGCCACCAAAGAGCAGATCATGGCCGCCTCCGGCGAAGCCGTGGTCGCCTGACCATAGAATTTCGGAGCCCCGACCCATGAGCGATGTCAGCCAGGCCAGCAAACAGTCCAGCCCCAATGCGGGCGGCGAGGGCTTCGACGTGGCCAAGCTGCTGCTCGAAGGCCGGGCCTTCTTTGCCCTGATCGTCATCATTGTCGTCTTCTCGATCCTGTCGCCCTATTACCTCTCGGTGGCGAATTTCCTGACCATGGCCTCGCATGTCGCCATCTTCGGGATTCTCGCCGTCGGCATGCTGCTGGTCATCCTCAATGGCGGCATCGACCTGTCGGTGGGGTCGACGCTCGGGCTTGCCGGCGTCGTCGCTGGGTTTCTGATGCAGGGCGTGACGCTGACCTGGCTGGGCGTCGTTCTCTACCCGCCGGTCTGGATGGTCGCGGTGCTGGCCTGCATGCTGGGTGCGGCCGTCGGGCTTATCAACGGCGTGCTGATCGCGCGGTTCAAGGTTCCGGCCTTCGTCGCCACGCTCGGCGTCATGTACATGGCGCGCGGCCTGGCACTGCTGATGACCAGCGGCCTGACCTACAACAATCTCGGCGGCAAGCCGGAGTTGGGCAACACCGGTTTCGATGCTCTCGGCTTCAACCGCCTGTTCGGCGTGCCGACCGGCGTGGTGGTGCTGGCGGTTATCGCGCTGATCGGCAGCATCGTCCTGAACCGCACCGCCTTTGGACGCTGGCTCTACGCCTCGGGCGGCAATGAGCGCGCCGCCGAACTCTCCGGCGTTCCGGTCAAGACCGTGCAGATTTCGGTCTATGTGCTGTCGGGCATCTGCGCCGCCATTGCCGGCCTGATCCTGTCCTCGCAGCTGACCTCGGCCGGGCCGACCGCCGGCACCACCTACGAACTGACGGCCATCGCCGCCGTGGTCATCGGCGGCGCCGCACTCACCGGCGGGCGCGGCAACATTCGCGGCACCTTGCTCGGAGCCTTCGTCATCGGCTTCCTATCCGATGGTCTGGTGATCATCGGCATCTCATCCTACTGGCAGACAGTGTTCACCGGCGCCGTCATCGTGCTCGCCGTGCTCCTCAATGCCGTTCAGTATCGCCGCCGTAGCAAGCTTCCAGCTTCGACGGGCGGCCAACCGACTTCTCAGAAACGGGGGAAGGCCGAACCGGCCAATCCTGCCCAAGGGAAGACTGCCAGCTGACTGGCAGCAAGACCGCGTAAAATCATTGGAGGAATGTACATGAAAATCGTGCTTAGAAGTTTGCTTGCCGCCGCGATGGTGGTCGGGTTTAGCGCAGCCGCATCGGCCGCGGGCCTGATCTCGATCATCGTCAACGATCCGGCCAACCCCTACTGGCTGACCGAAGGCAACGTCGCCAAGGCCGAAGCCGAAAAGCTTGGCTATACAGCCAACGTCGCCGCCCACAAGGGCGACACCAATACCGAAAGCAATCTGATCGACACCGCCATCACCAACAAGTCGGTGGCGATCATCCTCGACCCGGCCAATGCCGATGGTTCGGTCGGCGCGGTGAAGAAGGCGATTGCCGCCAACATCCCGGTTTTCCTCGTCAATGCCGAGATCAACCAGGAAGGTCTTGCCAAGGGACAGCTCGTCTCCAACAACGCCCAGGGTGCGGCTCTCGGCGCCCAGCAGTGGGTGCAGGCGGTCGGTGAAAAGGGCAAGTATGTCGAACTGCTCGGCGCCCCCTCGGACAACAACGCCGCCACGCGCTCGAACGGCTACGCGACTGTGCTGAGCCAGTATCCGGATCTCGAAAAGGCCGCTTCGCAGGTCGCCAACTGGGATCGTACCCAGGGACACGACAAGATGCAGAGCATGCTGCAGGCCAATCCCGACATCATCGCGGTGATCAGCGGCAACGACGAAATGGCGCTTGGCGCGGTTGCGGCGCTGAAGGAAGCCGGCAAGCTCGCCGGCATCAAGGTCGGCGGCTTTGACGGCTCCCCGGATGCGGTTGCGGCCATCAAGTCCGGCGAACTGCAGTACACCGTGCTTCAGCCGGTGGCCATCTTCTCGGCCAAGGCCGTGCAGCAGGCCGACTCGTTCATCAAGACGGGCGCTACCGGCGCCACCAGCGAGAAGCAACTGTTCGATTGCCTGCTCATCACCAAGGACAATGTGGACAAGTACACCGCACCCTTCGTGCTGTCGGAATAAAAACCTGCTCAGGGGGTGTCCTTCGCGGACACTCCCTGGCTCTTCCATGGCTTCGAGACAACAAAGACTGCTCCTTGTGACTTGCCTTCATAACCATCCGGAACTTGCGGCATGAAAGACCTGCTGATCGGGATCGACGCGGGAACGTCCGTGATCAAATCGGTCGCTTTCGATCTATCGGGGCGGCAGCTCGCCATGGCATCGGTGACCAACAGCTTCGTCACGCTGGAAGGCGGCGGCGCCGAACAGGACCTTAATCAGACCTGGCGCGACATGGTGCTGACCGTTCTCGATCTGGCGACGAAAATTCCAGACCTCGCGCGGCGAACCGCGGCCGTCGCGGTCACCGGGCAGGGCGACGGCACCTGGCTGATCGATGGCGACGGCATGCCGGTCGGGCGCGCGTGGCTCTGGCTCGATGCGCGCGCCGGACATCTGGTGGACGAGATGCGCGGCGATCCCCGGGATCGCACGCGGTTCGAGATCACCGGCACCGGGCTCAACGCCTGCCAGCAGGGCGCTCAGCTCAGCTGGCTGAAGAAAAACAGCCCGGAAATCCTGGAGCGCGCCGCCACTGCCTTTCACTGCAAGGACTGGCTCTATTTCAAGATGACCGGCGAGCGCGCCACCGATCCTTCGGAGGGAACATTCACCTTCGGCGATTTCCGCGCGCGCAGCTATTCCGACGAGGTGCTCGACATTCTGGATCTGACGTCGCACCGCCGCCTGCTGCCCCCCATGCTCGAAGGCACGACCGACCATCATCCGCTTTCTGCGTCGGCAGCAGGCGAGACCGGCCTGCTTGCGGGCACGCCGGTGGTGCTGGGCTACGTCGACATGGTCAGCACCGCGCTCGGCGCCGGCCTCTATGATCCAAGCGGCAATGTCGGCTGCACGGTCATCGGCTCGACCGGCATCCACACACGCCTAGCGCGCACTCCTGATGATGTCGTCCTCAACGACAATGCCTCCGGCTACACGATCGCCATGCCGGTTCCGGGCGCCTATGCGCAGCTGCAATCCAATATGGCGGCGACGCTCAACATCGACTGGCTGCTTGGCCTGGCGCGCGACGTGCTGACCGCCAGCGGCGCAAAACCTTCGCGCGACGAGCTGCTGAAAGCGCTCGATGTCTGGGTCGAAGGATCGGAGCCGGGATCGCTGGTCTATCAGCCCTATATCTCGCTCGCCGGCGAACGCGGACCGTTCGTTGACCCCGACGCACGCGCGGGCTTCATCGGCCTCTCGGTCAAGCACGGTTTTGGCGATCTGGCGCGCGCCGTTCTCGAGGGATTGGCCTTCGCGGCCCGCGATTGCTACCAGGCCATGGGCAGCATGCCCAGCGAGATCCGCCTGTCTGGCGGCGCGGCGCGCAGTCCGTCGCTGCGCCGTATTATCGCCGCGGCAACCCGCGCGCAGGTCAGAACCAGCAGCCGCCAAGAAGCAGGTGCCGCGGGTGCGGCGATGATGGCCGCGGTCGGGCTCGGCTTTTATCGCTCGATGGATGATTGCTGCGCCGAATGGGTGACGCCGCTTCTGGGCGAATGCGACGCCTATGACGAGGCGCTTTCGCAAACCTACGATGCGCTGTTTCCGTCTTTTGTCGCGGCGCGTCAGGCGCTGCATCCGGTGTGGAAATCGATGGCGCACCGCACAGGAGCTAAGTCTTGAGCGATACAACGGATATTGTCGATCTCTTCGTGATCGGCGGTGGCGTCAACGGCGCCGGCATAGCGCGCGATGCCGCGGGTCGCGGGCTGTCGGTCATCCTGTGCGAGAAGGACGATCTGGCGCAAGGCACCAGCTCGCGTTCCGGCAAGCTGGTGCATGGCGGCCTGCGCTATCTCGAATATTACGAGTTCCGGCTGGTGCGCGAAGCGCTGATCGAGCGCGAGGTGCTGCTTGAGGCGGCGCCGCACATCATCTGGCCAATGCGTTTCGTGCTGCCGCACAGCCCCGAGGACCGGCCGGCATGGCTGGTGCGGCTCGGGCTGTTTCTCTACGACCATCTTGGCGGCCGCAAGCGGCTGCCGGGAACGAGGACACTGAACCTGAGAACGGCGCCGGAAGGGGCGCCGATCAGGGACGAATTCAAGCGTGGCTTCGAATATTCCGACTGCTGGGTCGATGACGCCAGGCTGGTGCTGCTCAATGCGCTCGATGCCAGTCAGCGCGGCGCAAAAGTCTTCACTCGCACTGCCTGTATTGCTGCCTGGCGCGAAGACGGCCTGTGGTCGATCGACATGCAGGACGGCCGCACGGGCGCTGTGACGAGGGTCCGCGCACGCGGGTTGGTCAACGCGGCCGGGCCATGGGTGAATGACATCGTCAGCCGCGTCGCCGGACAGAATTCCACCCGCAACGTTCGCCTGGTAAAAGGAAGCCATATCGTCGTGCCAAAATTCTGGGAGGGACGGCAGGCCTATCTGATCCAGAACAACGACAAGCGGGTGATTTTCGTCAATCCGTATGAGAACGATCTGGCGCTGATCGGCACCACCGACATACCCTATGAAGGCAGGCCTGAGCTAGTGGCGGCCGAAGCCAGCGAAATCGATTATCTGATCAAGGTGGTCAACCGCTACTTCAAGCGCCAACTCACCGCGCAGGACGTGGTCTACAGTTTCTCGGGCGTGCGGCCGCTCTATGACGACAATGCCGACAACCCGAGCGCGGTGACGCGCGACTACATCTTCGAACTCGACGCCCCGAACGGTGGCGCGCCGCTGCTTTCTGTGTTCGGCGGCAAGATCACCACCTTCCGCAAACTGTCCGAACATGCGCTGGAAAAGATCCAGCCCTTCTTTCCGACCATGAAGAAGGCCTGGACAGCCAAAATTCCCCTGCCGGGAGGCGACCTGCCCAACGCGGATTTCGAGCAGTTCCTGGGCGATCTGCACGCCGAGTTTTCGTGGCTTAGCCCGTCGCTGGTGAAGCACTATGCCCGCAGCTACGGCACGCGCACGCGCGCCTTGCTGAAAGGCGTAAAAGGCGAAGCCGATCTCGGCCGTCGTTTCGGCCCGGATTTCTATGAGCTCGAAGCTGTCTTCCTGTTCGAGACCGAATGGGCGATGACCGCCGCCGACGTTCTCGAACGCCGGACCAAACACGGGCTGCATATCAATGCGGCCGAGCGGAAAACATTCGAAGACTGGTGCACAAAGACAATGGCGGCGGTGAACTGATGGCCTTCACGCTTTCGCTGAACACCAACCCGCTGGTCAATCGCTTCGCCGATCCCGACGATCTGATCGACGCCATTGCCTATGGCATCGGCATCCGCGACGTGCAACTGACGCATGAATTCGTCAATCCGGGCTGGCCGGCGGCAACGATCGCCAAGTTCGTTCGCCTGTTCAACAGCGCCCTGGCGCGGACCGGCGTGCGGATCACTTCGGGTATGACCGGTCCCTATGGCCGGCTCAATCATTTCGGCCATCCGGACGCGGATGTGCGCCGCTATTATGTCGATTGGTTCAAGACCTTCGCCGACATCTCCGCCGAACTCGGCGCGTCGGGCATGGGCACGCAGTTCGCCATATTCACCTACAAGGATTTTGACGATCCGCAGCGGCGCGCGGCGCTTCTCGACATCGCGCTCGAATGCTGGCGCGAAGTGGCCGAGCACGCCAAGGCGGCGGGCCTGACCTACCTTTTCTGGGAACCGATGTCGGTCGGCCGCGAGTTTGGCCACACGATCGAAAGCTGCGTCGAATTGCAGGGCGCCATCGATGCGGCCAAGCTGCCGATCCCGATGCAGATGATGGTCGACATCGACCATGGCGACGTGACCTCGCCCAATCCTGACGACACTGATCCCTATGCCTGGGCGAAAGCGTTCCCGTTGCAATCGCCGATCATCCACATCAAGCAATCGTCGATGAACAAGGGCGGGCACTGGCCGTTCACCGCCGCCTACAACAAGGATGGCCGCATCATCCCGCAGAAGCTGCTCGACGCCGTGCGGGCGGGTGGCGGAACCGACAATGAAATCTGCCTTGAACTTTCCTTCCGGGAGAGGGAACCGGTCGATCATCAGGTTATTGCAATGATCCGTGAGTCGGTGGATTTCTGGGCGCCTTACATCGACAGCGGCCGCGAAAGTCTCAAGCCTCGCGCTTGAGGCAAACCGCCGGCCCGAAGGCCGGCGCAGACCCGGAAACACGCATCATTCGAATTTCGGATCGAAGGAGAGAAGAATGGCCCCATATTGGGTCGGCACGAGCTGGAAGATGAACAAGACGCTGGCGGAGGCGCTGCAGTTCGCCGAGGCATTGGCTGCCTTCGTGCCCGGCTTCGATCCGGCGATACAGCCTTTCGTCATTCCGCCCTTCACCGCGGTGCGGCAGGTCAAGGCGGCGCTCGCCAACACCCGCGTCAAGGTTGGCGCCCAGAACATGCATTGGGCCGATGCCGGTGCCTGGACGGGCGAGATTTCGCCGGTGATGCTGAGGGATTGCGGGCTCGACCTGATCGAACTAGGCCATAGCGAACGCCGCGAGCATTTTGGTGAGACGGACAGGACCGTAGGACTGAAAACGGCGGCGGCGGTCAGGCACGGCTTTGTGCCGCTGATCTGTGTCGGCGAGACGCTGGCCGAGCGCGAGGGCGGCCGCGCCGACGAAATTCTGACCGCGCAGGTCTTGGGCGCGCTGCAGGGTCTCGCAAACAATGAGTTGTCGGCAGAGATACTCTTTGCCTATGAACCGGTGTGGGCGATCGGCGAGAAAGGCATTCCGGCCAGCGCCGACTATGCCGACAAGCAGCAGGCGCTGATCAAGCAGGTCGCAGCAACCCGGTTGCCGACCGCCCCGCTTGTGCTCTACGGCGGCAGCGTCAATCCCGGCAACGCGGCTGAACTGATTGGCCAGCCGCGTATCGATGGGCTGTTCATCGGCCGCTCGGCATGGCAAGCGGAAGACTATATCGACATTCTCAAAAAGGCGTCGGCCGCCATCGCGCGCTGACCACGAAAACGAAGGAGTTCATTGCCATGAAGATCGCACTCGGAGCCGACAGCGCCGGCAAGCCGCTGCTCGATGTCATCGCCAAGCATCTCGCCACCAAGCCAGAACTGCAGGTCGTCGATCTCAGCCAGGCCGGATTCTACGCCGATATTGCCGCTGCGGTCGGCCACGAAATTGTCGACGGCAATTACGACCGCGCCATCCTGTTTTGCGGCACCGGCATCGGCGTCAGCATCTCGGCCAACAAGGTGCCCGGAATCCGTGCCGCGCTAACCCACGACACCTATTCGGCGGAACGCGCTGCGAAATCCAACAATGCCCAGATCATCACCATGGGTGCGCGCGTCATCGGCCCCGAACTGGCCAAATCGATCGCCGACGCCTGGCTGGCCTCGGAGTTCGATCCGAACGGTCCCTCTGCCGCCAACGTGCAGGCTGTCGACAAGCTCGACGCGAAGCGCTGAGGATCCGCTCCCGACCTAGCCGGTCAAGGCGATCCGCATCGCCTCGATGACGGTTACGGCGGACGCCGCGCCTGGATCCATATGGCCAAGCGAGCGTTCGCCGAGGCGGGAGGCCCGGCCCTTGGTGGCGATCATCGCCTTGGTCGCCTCCGCGCCGGCCTTTGCCGCCTCGGCTGCAGCCGCGAGGCTGCCGGCCA
>NZ_AYVK01000041.1:0-53536 GCF_000503155.1 Mesorhizobium sp. LSJC285A00 | reverse complement strand
GGGCTGATCTTGCCGCATGGCTTGCCAAATGGTCGGCACGCTATCCGCGCCTGACAGGCTGGGCCGAGGATGCCCCATCGAACAAACCCTGACCTTCTTCAGGCTGCCGAGACAGCACCACAAGCATCTCAAATCCACCAACATGCTGGAGCGGGGCTCAACGAGGAATCCGCCGGCGCACCTATGTCGTGCGCATCTTCCCCAACACCGAAAGCTGCCTGCGCCTGGTCAGGGCGTTGGCCGTCGAGACCAATGAAAACTGGATGGAGGCCAACCGCTACATCAACATGGACGACCTGCGCGAGCACAAGAAGCTCGCTCTGCGCCAAGCCGCATGACCAGCATCATGGCCGCCCCATTTTGCAGAACTTGACGCACACAACCCAGCCCGTTTGCCACTCCCGGTCAAGCCGCTATCAAATTCAACAGCTTCTGGACCATACAGATCGAGGACGGCTGGTCGCTCTTCGCGACGCATCCGGTCAATCGCGAGGATCTTCCCTTCAGGCTGGTGACTGGCCTGGTGGATTCCGACCGGTTCAGCGATGGGGGCATCAATTTCCCGGCGATCTGGACGGAGCCCGGATTCTCTGGCGTGCTCAGGAAAGGAACTCCAGTCGCGCAGTGCTTTGCGGTTCCGCGGGCCGCGCCGCAGCTCGAATACGAAGTGTTCGACGAAAAGCGACAGGCATCCTATGCGCAGACGGTCGCCGATGTCCTGTCAACGCCCGGCGTCTACCGCAAGCGGTTTCGCGCCAGGCGGGGACGCTCCGCCAGCGAGTGAGCGACGCAGCGCTTTCTCATCAAGCCACAGCCGGCCCCTTGGCGCCGACGTCAGCGCCATGGCGATGACGCTGAAGGTGGATGAGCTGAGACCATAGGCTAATGAATACGCTGCCATGGCCTCGTCGAGGTCGCCGGTTTCCTGCAGGACGACACCCAGATTGACAGCCGCTTCCGGGGCGCCGGGCTCATCTCAAGCACGCGTCGATAGGCCTGTGCAGCGCTGCCGAACTTGCGCATGTCCTGACGTACCAGCCCGAGGTCGAACCAGGCCGACGGATGCCCGCCGCCAGCGACTGCGCGTTCGAGCAGACCTTCCGCCTCGACAGCCGCTCGGCGCTGCCATGCAAGGCGCCCGAGGCGCGCCGCTGCCTCCCCGGATTTCGGATCCCGTTGCAAGACAAGTGTCCAGGACGCGCTCGCCGCAGGGGCATCGCCTGCTTGATCGAAGGTGCGTGCCCGTTCGACGAGCATTTCCGCCTGAGATGACAGTCTTGCCGCGCGGTCCAGGAACTGAAACGCCGCTTCAAACCTGCCTTCGGCCCGGGCAATCCGGCATGCCAGTATCAAGGCGGGCGCATTGTCGGGTCGAGTGGCAAGGCTTGCTTCGATGCGCGCACGAGCCTCCGGCAGATCTGCCTTGGCGAACAATACAGCCGCCAGAAGATGGCAAAGCGCCGGGTCGCCTGGGTGCTGCTTCAGGCCCAATTCGCACACATCGATCGCTTGGCGATGATTGCCGGAATTGAACGCGGCCAAAGCGCGGCGGATCAGATCGTCACTATCGTTTTGATTGGTGCGCATTATGCTTGGACGCTCACTGGCAGTCATGTCCGCAAGGGGCCGATGTCGATTCCAGTCATGTTTGGCGGGACCACTTGCCACAGAGCAGAGAGTAACCGACTTGGAGCCTCGCTTGCCACCAATCCGCCCCAACTGCTACTCCCCTTCCCTTAAGCAGACACGTGCTGGTCACGACCATTCTATGAGCGCGCTTGTGCATATTGTTTGCTCGCAAGGGATATCGATAGACGTTCGCCAAAACCCAGCAAAAGCGGTCTGATGCTGACCAACTTTTCCGGCGTAAATCTGGTCAGCGGCCCAGAAACAGCCAGCGCTCCGATCAAGCCCTCGCTGCCTGAAAAAACCGGTACGGCCATCGCAGCTGTTTCGGAATCTCCCTTCCCGAGCGATATAAACGGAATCTTCGCCATAAGAGCTGTTCGCGTCCTAGGCTTAGCGGTACTGAACCGTGCAAGCACTTGGCCAGCTGCGTGACCGTCAAGCGAAAGCACATCACCCTCTCGGATTTGATCACGGATCAAATGACGACAGTCTGCGCGAAATAGGCAAATTCCGTCATTTCCCTCCTTTCGAAAAAACGATGCGCTTTCACCCGCCTGTTCGACAAGGCTCAAAAGGAGAGGCCGAACGAATGCCTCTATCTTAAAACGACGACGGTAGAATGAGGCCAATATCATCGGCGTAGGGCCGACAGCAAAGCGCTTGTCCGCCATGCGAACAATGTAGCCACTGCGGACAAGGGATTCCGTTAACCGAAGGATCGTGCTTTTGTATAGGCCCGTTCTAGAAGATATCTCAGCCAGGCTTAAACCCTCGTCATGCTCTGTGAAGCACCCGAGGATCGAAAGCGCGCGATCGACAGCTTCAACCCCTCCCGCTCTTGTGTCAGCTTGCTCCACCGCCTGATGGTTCACGCGTTTGGTTCCTTTGAACGCCAAAGCTCAGTTGCGAAGTCGGGTCCTGATCACGTCCCCACGTGCTCAGCTTTGGAGTACCTCGCTCGCGAAAAGCAAAGTGCCATTTCATCATTCAGCATATTATCCTGTCGGTAACTGAAAATCCTACACGATCGTGGAAAAAGAGGACCTACTGCATCTTCAAATGTCGCGTCCTGTCGGACATGATGTGGGGGACACAATACTGGCGCGTCGGGTGCTCCAAGTTGTGTCGCAGCCTCCCCAGCATCCAAGTTGGCTGGTATCCTGATTTAGCAGGATGGTCGCGGAACGTGGTTTCCCCCCCGCGGATCGTGAACCGCTGGGTTGCGGCCACATCATCGGCTACCGCTACTGTTCAAACAATGCTTGCGAGCGGCACTGCGCTCATGGCAACAAGCAGGCCAATCGTCATTTGCCATCTCTGTTCCTGGATGCCTGCCATTATAGCCACAGTCGTTCAGGACGGAATCGGCGCGGCGCAAGATCGCCTTGGATAGGCAGTAACAACCCTCGGTCGTCTGAGTTTTTGCAGGCTGAAATGGCTGGCTTGAGTGTGACACGCATTGGGCCAATGGTCGACGGCGGTCGAAATAACGGGGTTGAGGTCTGATGAGCAAAATTGCCTTACTTCCTCTGGCGACATCGCGGTGGTCAAGCACGTTGGTGCCGCACTTCATGCATTGACGATCAATGTCGATATTCCGGGTATTTCCAATCCGGTTTCGCGATACTTGATCGATCTTCCCGAAATGATCCGGGAGACAGAAGCGACCAGCCGCAAGCATGGGCTCGATTTGCTGGAGGCATTGAAAGCTGAAGCGGCACGCGTCGGATCGCTCCTCACAACCGAGGAGATTGCTGTTTCAGCCAGCATCTATCGGCGATGTTGCGGCAACTCAGTCACGCTATTTCGATTTTGCTTTGATTGGGTTGGAGCCAAATAACCAGACTGCGCGCATGACCGTTAATGCGGTCCTGTTTGGTTCGGGTCGCCCAACCAAAATTCTGCCGGAAGACGCAAACGTTGGTGCGATCGATCATGTCATCATCGCTTGGGATGGTAGCCGCGTTGCGGCCCGGGCCGTTGCCGATGCGCACGCGTTTCTGCAATGTGCCTCAAAGATAACGGTACTGACAGTGACAGACGAAAAGTCGCTGCGCGATATTGGCGAACGCCTCGCCCTGAGCCTGAGAAAGCGTGGCTTTCCCGCTGAGGGGATCTCAATCGACCTCGAAGATCGCCCCATTGGCGTTACGCTTCAGGCGCGCGCTGTCAGCATGGGCGCCGATCTGCTTGTTATGGGTGCATACGGCCATTCCCGGATGAGAGATTTTGTCGTGGGTGGAGCAACCAAAAGCGTTCTTGGCGATCTGCGCCTGCCTGTCCTTTTGTCGCACTAGAAATCTGCCCGAGAGTTGTCGGCGGCGGGTTGGCTACTGCGATTGTGCCAGCGGCGCACTGTATCAGGTTCTAAACTAGCCCAAGACGAAACTGCCGGATTGCTCGTGAGTTGCCGATTGTTTTGCCTTCGATATCGAACTCGACCTGAACCGGGAGCATAGCCGTTCGCGGAACCTACGATTGATTCCTGCCCCTGCCAGAGGCCGACAATGACGGTCCGCCTTTGGTGCCCACCACGTCCGCGCCTGCAACCACTTGAGGCCGAACTCGCACAGAGCCAGAAGTCTGGGGCTGAGCGAACACTAGATGATGTTGGCAGTCTCAAACGTCAAGACGGGCATCTCGCAGAGGCACACTGCTTGCATTTGGCGAACGTCTATCGATATCAGAACGAAGTAAACTGGCACGAAGGCGCGCTCATAAAAAGCGCCGAAATTGCCTGTCGTGTGCGAATGGCTAGGCGAGGTATGGTGTGTGCCGAGTAACCATGCGGTTTGAAAACCGGGACGGATGGTCTATGCAGCGCGTCGTTCTGCAAACCACATATTTGAAGGACAAGGTGGCGTTTCGCACGCGCCTTTACGGCTTGACTGACTAGAACGAAATGAGCCGTCATTTCGTTCTAACCTATTGTTTTGGCGCATGATGTTATCCAAAAAGTCTGCAACTTTTTGGCATCATGCTGAAGGGGTGAACGAGAGCCATGCTTGATCCGATCGTGAATTTCTTCACCCGCATCTTCCAGTGGATCGGCCGCGGCATCGGCCTCGCCATCGGCGTGATCCTTTGGCCGTTCCTGTGGGCCGGGCGCTGGTACACACAGCGCGGCTGGATCCTGAAGGCGGCGGTCGGCCTCGCGCTGCTGGTTCTGATCGGTCTCTACGCCAATTTCTTCTACGCCACCCAGTGGTGGAACAAGTTCGACCCTAACTACGTCGACAAATACACCTTCGAGAACCGCAACATTTCCGCCGGCGAACAGGTCGCGGCCGGCGCTGGCACCGAAACCGCCAAGACCTGCGGCAATTCAGGTATCGCCCAGGTCGCGGCCGACCTCACCGATTTCAACGTCAACCAGAATGCCTGGATCTCGTCGATGATCCTCTACAAACTCGGCCTGTTCGGCATCGACTGGGACCACACGCCGTTCATGGACAACAAGGCCTCGTTCCAGCGGGGCATCAACCAGGCGGTGCGGCGCACCTCCACCGAGCTTGCCGACAATCTCGGCCGCGTGCGCACCACATCGCAGATCGACACCGACCTACAGGATGCGCGCGGCAATCTGCAGTTCGATGAGGGAACCTGGTATTTCGGCCTCAACCCGTTCGGACCCAAGACGCCGACGCCGAGCTATTATCGCGACGCGGTTCGCAAATTGCGCTCCTTCAATGCTCGGCTGGCCACCTGCCAGGCGACGTTCGATGCCCGAGCCGACAATCTGAAACAGTATATCGACCGCATCTCCTCCGACATCGGCTCAACCTCGGCGATCCTCAAGGAACGCGCCGAGAACCACAACAATGGCTGGTTCGACTTCCGCGCCGACGACCGCTTCTGGTTCTCCTATGGTCAGCTCTATGCCTATTACGGGCTGATGAAGGGCGCCCAGGCCGATTTCGAGGACGTGATCAAGGAAAAGCACCTGCAGAACCTGTGGGACACCATGGATGCGCAGTTCGTCTCGGCGCTGCGCATCCGGCCCTTAATCATCGCCAACGGCCGCGAGGACGGCTGGCTGCTGCCGAATCACCTAACGACAATTGGCTTCTACATGTTGCGCGTGCGCTCAAACATGATCGAGATTAGCAACGTTATTGCGCAGTAACTCGCTGCCACCGACCCAGTTTTGTGAACGGTGAAATTCGCCCAGAACCGAATTTTCAGCACGCCTCCTGGGTGGGTGTCTTGACGAGTAATGGCCTTCATCCGGGAAACTGGTTGTGCTCGCAGGCCTGACCAAGTCCGCACCATCGCTACACGGATCGACCTTGCCTTTGCGGAACAGGAGGCGGTCGTGAGGTCCGGCTAAACTGCTTGACAAAATTGGACCCGTCCCGCGGCGTGCCTTGTCGAACCAAAGCCCGTCGCCGAAATCGCTCGGCTGTTGAGAATCTAATGCAACTCCAGCTCGAATTCGACCCAGGCGTGACGACTGTTGTTGAGGGCGACGATCTTGAGGGGAATGAAACCCGCGGCGTAGTTGCCAAAGTGCCCGAAGGGTTGAACCGGCCGGATGGTCCGTATGGTCAGGGCTACGGGATCAACCGATTCAAGTTCCCCGGTGACCACGATGGGGGCGCCCCTCGTTCCTGCTCCCGAGACTGAAATGACCCGTAATCCGCCGAGTTCGTCAGAAAAGGAGTAGGCGCCCGCTTCAAAGATTCTGGGCCGTGTGCCATCCGCTCCGGCGTGGTGTCCGCTTGCTGTGAGCATGGCTTGATATTCGGGTTGACGGGTGGTGCCACATGGCGCGAAGTATGGACGACAATCGCGCGGCGCATACTGGAATGGCCCACGCGAGGCGGTCTGATGGCAGGCTCGGCGGTGTCGATCGAACCGCTACCCGATAGGTCGACGCAAAACCGCGGAGAGATTGTCACTGCCGGCGATGTGCGCGAGAGGACTTACCGATGTTCGGACTTGGCATGACCCACCTGGTGGTCATCTTTGTGGTGGCGCTCGTTGTTTTCGGACCAGAGGAGCTTCCAAAAGTAATGCGATCGGCGGGGGCAATGATGAAGACATTCAATGGGATCGCTGGTGATTTTCGAAAGCAGTTTGACGACGCCGTACGACAAGCCGAGAAGGAACTCGACCTGCAGGAAACCCGCTCGGTGCTAAAGAATTCAATGGAAAGTGTATCGCAAAGCGCTGATAAGGCCATCGAAGGGAAGGATAACGATCGCAATCCGGCTGCTGAACAGAGCGCTGACTCAAAGTTGGCGTCCACCGCATCCAACCGGTGATCTGACACCAAAAGGGCGACAGCCCGCTTGAACGAAACCATCTCAAGGAGTCAAACAGCGGCTCCACCGATACCATCCCGGTTCCGCCGAACGCAGCCTCAGTCTCCAAGCCTCGTGACCGACATTTCGGCTGCTACATACCCGGTTGCAGGTCGCAGTTCCTCCATCATTGTCGTCCAGAAGCTTTGATATTGTTGGCAATCTTGCCCTGCCGGTTTCCGCTACCCATGACCATCCAACGCCATTTGTGGGGCCTTTTGGCTCGGGACAGGGTCCTCCGGGCACTGCTGACATTGTTTGTAACGGTGTCGGCCAGTAGCGTCGGCTCCGCTCCCGCGCATCGCAACGCGCTCTGGCAGGTTGTGCAGACTTGCGCTTTTGCCGCGGCGCATCTTGGCAGCGCCTTCCCTTGCGAGGAAGTGGTCCTGCCCAAACAGGGCGCACCTGGGTCGGCTCTCATCAAGTCGCCCCGATTTCGGACCGAGTTTCTGTTGATGCCACTTGCGGCTGTTGCCGGTATTGAAAGCCCGCCGGTCCGTGAGGAGGACAGTGCCCAACTCTGGCATCGGGCATGGGAAGTTCGAAACAGGGTTTCGGCGAGCCTTGGACGATATCTGCCACGAACGGCGGTTGCCCTGGCGGTGAATTCCAGAACTGCGCGGTCCCAGGATCAGTTCCACATCCACGTCGATTGCCTTGCAGCATCGGTAGAAAAGAAACTCGCCTCGACCGGGCCGAAGACCGAAGGCCCATGGCAGCTGTTCCCCCTGGCGCTGATGGGAAAACGCTACTGGATCAAGGCGGTCGATCGGCCGGATTTGGCAGCCACCAACGTGGCCGGCATTGTTGCTGCCGGGTTGCCGCAGGCTCGGCGCGCCATGCATCGGGTAAATATCGTCGTTGTTGGGGCCGAACTGGCCCATGCCAGGCCAGGGTTTTACATTCTGGCCAACTGGGAGCACTCCGCCGCCGAGCGCCTTTTAGATCACGACTGCACTTCGCGATGAGCGCCACGAGGTATTTGGAGAGGCCAATGGCCGCACCTGATACCGTCACCCCTTGAAAGTTGGTATCGACGTTATTTTGGGGAACCAAGATTCCGGGATTACGGACCTATGATCACTTATTTCCAGGCGATCGTTTTGGGGCTTTTGCAGGGTTTCGCCGAACTCTTTCCGATTTCGAGCTTGGGACACACCGTTCTGATCCCTGCCCTGCTTGGCTGGCCCGTCGACCGATCGAGCGATGCATTTGTCGCCTTTTTGGTGCTGACGCACCTGGCGACGGCTCTCGTGTTGCTGGGCTTTTTCTGGCGCGATTGGCTAGGCATCATCGGTGGTGTTCTCCGCTCCCTCAAACAACACGAGATCCGCGCCGATGACACCTATGCCAAGCTGGGATGGCTTCTCATCGTCAGCACCATTCCGGCCGGACTCCTTGGGCTTCTGTTCGAAGAGCGACTGAAGCAGCTCTTTGCAGCCGCGACACTCGTCGCGGCTGTGCTCGTACTGAATGGCGCAATGCTCTATGTCGTCGAAGTGTTGCGTTCGCGCGGCGCGACTGAAGGTGCCCACGATGACGGGAAGCTTGCTGCCCTTTCATGGATCCAAGCCGTCATCATCGGCATCACGCAATGTTTCGCATTAATACCGGGATTTTCTCGCACCGGACTGACCATGAGCGGTGGGCTCGCCTGTGGGCTTTCTCACGAGAACGCCGTCCGCTATTCATTCCTGCTGGCCACCCCAATCATCCTGGCGGCTGCCGTGCTCAAGGTCCCCGATCTTTTCACAAATGGCGGCGCAGGATTGGGTCAGGCGGTTGTTGGCGCCTTGTGTGCTGGCGGAACCGCATTTCTTTCAATTCGCTTTCTGCTCAAATACTTTGAAACGGACACGCTCAAGCCATTCGCGTACTATTGCATCGGCGCTGGAGCCGCAGCCTTGCTCTATCTGGCGCTTTAAGCTTTCTTGGGGTCGCTCCGAAACCATGCGAACGCGAACAGCGCAAGATGTTCGCCACGGCGGTCGCGCGAATAGTGGAACAGCGCGGCGGGCGTATCGGCGCCGCCGAAGGGCCGGTCGTCGCGGACATAGACCCACAGCCTGCCGATATCGGTCTTGCCCTTGGCGAGGACCGGCACGTTGTGTCGTCGCCGTGCAATCGGTCGGCGGCGAGAACATGAGCCTCGATCCGGCGATAGAGGGGCATGAGCGCGAAAGTGGCCGCGCCAACTTGGTCGGCGAGCGTCGACAGGCTCAGTGGCACGCCCTCGCGAGCGAAACGTTCAGCCTGGTGGGTTAAGCGTTGATGCTGGCCGTACTTGTCGAACAGCAGCATGGCGAGCAAGCCAGGACCTGCCCAGCCACGCGGCACGACATGGAACGGCGCCCGCGGCTGGGTGATCGTCACAGTTCCGGCACGAGAACTTCTCGCGCACCGTCTGGATGACCTTCCACTGACGCGGGATCACCTCCAGTGTCTCGGTCACGTCGTCGCCGAGCTTCGAAAGCCGCGTCCCGCCGCAAGTCGGACACGAACATGGCGCGGGGGATGACGATGCGCTCACGTGTCAGATGCTCGGGAAACGGCTTCTTCACTGGCCGTTTGCGCTCGAAGCTCGAAGGCGGTGACACTGGTCGTCCTGGTCGCCGCCGCTTCGGCGGCAAGGTCAACTTCGCTGGCTGTGGCCTCGAGTTCCTCGAGTTGCAATTCAAGTTGGTCCAGGAGCCGGCGGCTGCGCTCGGCGCTGGGGCCATACTGCTCGCGCCTGAGCTTGGCGATCTGCAGCTTGAGGTGCCCGATCAGAGCTTCCCTGGCCGACGCCTCAGCCCTCGCGGCGGCAAGTTCGGCGCCCATCGAAACAACCAGGGCCTTAAGCGCTTCGACATCGTCCGGCAGGGGCTAAATGGCGGCTTCCATGACCGAAATGAATCAGCACACTGTCTCTCGGTGCAACCGAAAAATGCCGCTTTGGCTGAGGAAATCCGTGTCCTATCCCGCGCTCACCGGACGCCAGCTGTACTGCGGGTTGCGCCAGTCAATCCCGTCGAGCAAACACGCCAGCTGAGCGCTCGTCAGCGACACTGCACCGTCCTTCACCTGGGGCCAAATGAAGCGGCCCTTCTCGAGCCGCTTGGCATAAAGCGACATACCGATCCCGTCATGCCAGATGTCTTTACCAGCGATCCGGCGCGACCGCGGAAAACGTAGAGATCACCACCGTGGGGATCGCGCTTCAGGTGCTGCTGCACCAGCAAAGCCAGGCCCTGCATGCCCTTCCTCATATCGGTGTGACCCATCGACAGCCACACCCGCGCGCCCGGCGGGATCACCGCAGTGCCTTTACCACTGCCGTAACCAGCGTGGGCGTCGCTCCCGCGAAGATGCTCACCCGGCCGCCCTTTACCACCTCCACGACAATAGCCGGCCGGTGCTCCAGTGGATGGCCGACGTCGTCATCGACAACCACCGCCTCTGTAAGGCACGGGTCCGGGACGTGCTCGCACAGCTTGCGCGCCACGTGTAGATCAGCGGCGTCGAAACGTCATGCCGCTGCGCCACCTGCGTCACACAGGTCTCGGCGAAAACGCCTCCTCCAAAATCTGGCGCCGTTCCGCCTCGTTCCACCGCCGCCGACGTTCGGGGCCTGTGAGCAACGTGATCTGACCCATCAACTGCTCCTAAGTGCGCTCATAAGAGCACGCTTAAGACCACTCGTTCATCACCCGAACAAGGCGCGACACGCCGGATGGATACTCAAAATGCACCCCACCGGTCAAAAGCGGAAACAAGCCGATCGACGACGACAACACCCTATGCCGCCAACGTCACAAGATCGAGAACATGTTCGCCAAGCTGAAGGACTAGCGGCGCATCGCGCCCAATTTGACCGCTACGCACACACCGTCTTCTCGGCAATCTGCATCGCAGCCGCCGTCGCCTTCCGTCTTAATCAATGAGGCTGACGCTAGCTGGCCTGTTAACCAGAGCACGAGGATATCATCGACACGATCGGTTTCGTTCGATCGGCATTGCTCCAATCCTAGATTAGCCCGCGCATCGTGAGTTCAGCCTTCAGATAGGCATAATAGATCGGCGCGGCGACAAGACCCGGCATACCGAACCAGGCCTCCATGAAAACCATCGCCAGAAGAAGCTCCCAGGCACGCGCATTGATCCGCGTTCCAATGATCTTGGCGTTCACGAAGTATTCGAGCTTGTGAATGACGATGAGAAAGGCAAGCGAGCCGATCGCTGCAAGGAAGGAGATGCTGAGGCTGACGACCACGATCACGGTGTTGGAGATCAGATTGCCGATGACCGGCAGAAGGCCGGCGACGAAAGTCAGCGCTATCATCGTTCTGATGAACGGCAGATCGATTCCGAAGGACGGTAGAACAGCGACGAGATAGATCGCCGTTAGAAACGTATTCAAGGCCGAAATCCGGATTTGCGAGAACACGATGTTGCGAAAGGCCTTGCTCAGAATTTTGACACGATCCGCCAGCGCGATCGCCAGTGGGCCGGGCTCGCCCGATGGCGCCGCCGAGCTCACCGCGATCAAGCCGCCGATCACCATGCCGACGATAATGTGGACCACCAGGACGCCGACATCCCGCCCGACGAGTTGAAGCTGGCCGGCATGTTCGCGGAGCCACCGGGCCGCGAAGACTTCCAGTTCCTCGATATTCGACGGAAAATAGGCCATCGCCCAAGTCGGGAGATGGACACGCGCGGTATCGATGATCTCGGCCATCTTCTTGAGGAGCGTCACGACGTTCTCCGAACCGCCAGTCAATTGCGACACGCCGCTAAAGATAGCGGCGGCTATCAGGAGCGTGAAAATCAAGGCCACCAAGGTCAGCGCAAGGCTTTTCGTCAGGCTGTTGGAGACGCCGATTCGATGGAGCATCGGTGCGGTGAAATGAACGAGGTTGAACACGAGAAGGCCTGAAAGCAGTGCCGGAAGTAGGCCGAGCTCAAGAACGGCGACCAGCGCTATAAGCGCGAGCAGGCACGACGCGAGATAGAACCGTGAGAAAGGCAGCACTTTTCACCTGCTGAAGCAGCCAAGTCCTCTCCGGGTTTCCATTAGCTTTGATACCCGGTGATGCGCAAGCGAACACGCGCCCAATACGTGTGTGAAGCTAGCCGCCTACATTTCTTCCCGGTTTGCAGCTTGATGGTTGTCGTTCATACTTTGATCCATGCGACACGGTCCATCAGGTCGAATTGGCATGTGCGCCTTCGGAACGCTCGTTCTGCCCGACAAGGCGTGAATGAATCGTCGCGAACGGCAGTAAGAGACATGCGGCTGCCATCCTGCGCGATCATTGATTTAATGCCGAGCGAGCCGGCGTCCGCTGGGTAATTTGCTGGCCATGACCTTGTCGATGCGTCTGCCGTCAAGATCGACGACTTCAAACCGCCAGCCGTCCGCTTCGACCGTTTCGCCTGTCGCCGGCAAATGGTGCATGTGCGACAGGATAAAACCGGCAACTGTTTCATAATCGCGATTTTCTGGGAGCTCGATGGCAAGGTGATCACACATCTCGTCAACGGGCATATACCCCGCAAGCAGCCATGACCCATCCTCGCGCTGCACGGCGGCCGTTTCTTCCTCGGCTTCCAGATCGGAACGGAACACGCCTGTGATCGCCTCGAGGATGTCGGCCGGCGTCACAATGCCCTCGAAATGACCGTACTCGTCGTGGACCAGGGCCACAGGCACCTGTGCTCCTTTCAGTGTTGTCAGCACATCAAGCGCGTCCGCCTGGTCGTGCACGATCGGCGCATTCTGCAGGTGAGGCCAGAGATCGACCTTCTGCCCATTGAGCATGCCCGCCAGTACCTTGCGGGTCTGCACGACGCCGATCATTGCATCGACCGTACCTTCGGCAATCGGCAGCAGAGAATGCTCCGTCTCGATGATCGCCTTGCGCACTCTCGTTTCTTCCCAGGTAATGTCGATCCAGTCCACATCGGTCCGTGGTGTCATAACAGCGCGCACCGCCCGGTCTCCCAGACGCATGACGCCCGCGATCATCCGGCGTTCGTCTGCCTCGATGGTCCCGTGATGCTCGGCTTCGGCAACCAACATTTTGATTTCCTCATCGGTGACTTTTTCCTTGGACTCGCCTTTCTGGCCTAAGAGCCACAGCAAACCACGACCGGAGAAATCCAGTAAGAACACCAGCGGTGCGCCAATTTTCGCAACGATGGTCATCGCCGGAGCTACACGCATTGCTATGCCCTCCGGATTGCGAAGTGCAATCTGCTTGGGAACAAGTTCTCCCACGATCAGAGAGGCATAGGTGATGACTGCCACTACGATACCGACACCCAAGGCGTCTGCAATGTTGCCGGGCACGCCGCTAGCGGCCAAGAGAAATGACAGGCGCTCGCCCAGCGTAGCGCCTGAGAAGGCCCCGGAAAGCACGCCCACCAATGTAATCCCTATTTGGACAGACGATAGGAATTTTCCGGGATCGGCACCAAGCGCCAGCGCACGATTGGCACCCTTCAGGCCTCGTTCGGCCATACCTTTGAGCCTAGCCGGTCGCGCCGAGACAACGGCTAGTTCCGACATTGCAAGCAGGCCGTTGATGCAGATCAGGACGACGACGGTCGCGAGTTCAATGTAAAGCATAGCGAACGTTTAGCATCTGCGAAGCGGGAACGAAAAGGTGCATTCGACCACTATGTTGCAGCGATCCGTAGCAAGGACCGACGGCAGTGACACCAATGCGACTGCTTGAGCGGAAGGTCGGACAAGCTCGTACTACTGAACTTGGTGCGCTAAGCCTGGACGGACGGGACCGATCATAACGTTTAGGGTGAAAAGCAACCTTCCAAGGGCGGTACGCTCGATCAACGCGAGACTCGTGTTCGAAGATTCGCAAGGCAACAGGTTGGCCGAGATGCCGGTCCCGCGAACGATTTGCTGGCGTCAGCACCAGCATAGTGACCGATACGTCACACCCAGGGCGCGATCATGCCCGGCGATCGCGGTCATGCGTTGACAACCGGCGTGCCACGCTGATCGAGCTTGATTGGTTCATACGGGAACGGGCGGCGAGCGTGGGTGTATCCCCTGCTCATCGGGGGGCGACACATGAAAAATACTAGGCACGCGCTCATGGCGCTGACCGCCCTTGTCCTGGTGTTTGCCAACGGATTGGGCCTCGAAGCCCTCGCGAAGGGCCTCACCGTCGTTCCTCCCGGAAACCGGTTCGAGCAGCAGCCGCCGATTCCCGCAGCGTCAGCGAATAGGACGCGCGCCTTCAAGACAACTTACGACGCCAAGTACCACAAGATTCTGGCGTTGCTGAGTAACGATAAAAAGCTCGTGCAACAGATCAAGGATACGGCCGCTGCCTATGGTATCGATCCGATCCACGTTGTCGGCGCGCTTGTCGGCGAACATACCTACAACGTCAGCAGCGTTGATGCGGCGCAAACCTACTACGTCAAGGCCCTGGCATACGCCAACGCGGATTTCGAATTCCGCTACAAAGGCATTTCGCTGCAGTCGTTTGTCAATCGCCCGGAATTTTCCGGCTGCACCCCTGCCAAAGGGAGTTCGGCACTGTGGAGCTGCCGAACCGACGTCTGGAACACACAGTTCCTCGGAAAAACTGTCGGCAATGTCGCCTATGAGAACGTGACCTTTCAAAGGGCGTTCTTTCAACCGTTCTTCGCCGGCCAGACGTTCGGGCTTGGCCAGATCAGCCCTCTGGCGGCGCTGGAAGTGACCGACCTGGTCAATCGGGTGAGCGGCTTTGAAAAGCTCTCACCCGATCGGCCGCAGGCAATCTACCGCGACATCATGGATCCGAAGCGCAGCGTGATCTACACGACCGCCATCCTGCGGGAGGCGATCGACGCGTATGCCGAGGAGGGGTTCGATATTTCCGGGAATCCGGGCATTACAGCAACGCTCTACAATGTCGGCCAGCCGCAACGTCGCGCAGCCGAACTTCGCGAAGCTGCGGCAAAGGGATCCGGACGAAAGCTGCCGGTGGAGAATTACTACGGCTGGTTCGTAAACACCAAACTCGATGAATTGCGAGCCCTTCTTGACGGTCAAGGGTGAGCAATCAACGCTGGCCGCCGCGCGGTTAAGCGCGTTGGCAGACCATCACCCGCAGGTCAGGCGCCGCGCAGACGGAGCAGAGCCCGACATTGGTGGCGAAATTCGGAAGGCGGCATTTTCTAGAGTTGGCCTAAGTGCCATTCGAGCACCATTGAACTCAGAACGTCCCGCGAGAATGTCAACGCGACGAAACCCCCCGGCAGTCCAATATGACTATGGCAAGTTTATCCGCATCTCGACCCGCCGGTTGACCGGGTCGTAGGGATCGGCGACTCTCGGATGGCTTTTGCCCTCGCCAATTGCCCTGATGCGTGACGGTTCGATTCCGTTCGATAGGAGGAATGCCGTCACTGATTGCGCCCGTCGTTCCGAAAGTCCTTGATTGTAGATAGCCGAGCCCGAGGCGTCGGTGTGGCCTTCGACGATGAAGTTATGCGCCCTTAGACGGTTGTCTTTCAGCGCCTTGGCAAATTCGCCGAGTTTTGTTCGCGCCTCCGGCTGCAACTCAGCAGAATCGAGGCTGAAATTGATCAACATGTCGAGGCCGATTGGCACTGACGCGTCCGCTTTGCTCTTGCATTCGTCTTCAGTGCCGATGCATATTCCACGCGACGGGCCCAGATCAGTCGCATTGCCGAAAAACTTGACGATGTCTTCTGACGTTTGGACAGGGTCGGCAAACGAATTTGAAGACGCCAGCACAGTCGCCAGCACCAAGAAAGAAGTGCCTATCCGCATAGCGGCCTCCAGCATGGAAATCGACGTCACGATCGGATAATTCCCAAAATAAATCCGGAGCGCGTGCCGGGTCAACCACACTATGGTTGCGACAAGCCGAGATAAGTTACTCATTCAGCTGTTTCAGGGTGACAATCAGGCTCTTTGTGACTGCTGCCACTCCGCTGCCGGCGCGGTCAAGGATGCGAGAGACCAGCCGGCGCCACGTTTTCCTAGTGCTGCTGGGCTTTCACGGCTCGCGACCGCTTCCGTCGGAGGACGCCAGCCTCGAATTCGAGATCAGGCGCCAAGGCAGCGAGACGCTGGAGCCGCTGCAGGTCTCGACGGTGCCGCGCGCCTCGCCGGGCGACGAAGTCGACGGACCTGCGCACCCTTTCTGCCGCCGCCTTCCATGTGCCGGACAGCCAGGGCCGTAAGGCGATCCGCTCAAACAAGGTTATTCGCGCCCAGTTGCGCCATGTCGGCCGGCTGGGTGACTATCTCTCGGAAAAGCGCGATGCCTTGCCTTGCTTGCCCTGGGGCGCGCCATCGATTTCGCGTCCGCGATGACCGGGGACTGGGGCGACGAGAAGGTAGCGTCACGAATGAACGGCCTGAAGCAAGACGTGGCTTCGCTGGACGATATGAGGTCCATCTCTCCGATAAGGTGCAGTTCCTGCTCGATGCCATGGTCGGGCTGATCGGCATCTCCCAGAACGACATCTTCAAAATCCTCACCATCGTCTCGATCGTTGGCATTCCGCCGACCCTAATCGCGGGCATCTACGGCATGAACTTCAAGACCATGCCCGAATACGACTGGGCCTTCGGCTACCCCTATGGACTGGCCATGATCGCTTTCAGCGCTATCATTCCGTTGGTTGGTTCAAGTGGCGGGGTTGGTTCTAAATATCGGGATTTGTCGCCTTGGTAGGGGTGAAGCAGGAAACCAACGAATGAGGCTCGACGAGATCACGCAAGCGACCATCGCTTTTATGCGGGCGCATGAGGCATGGGGCATTCCGCTCGTGACCATGCTGGCCTTCGGCGAATCGCTGGCCTTCATCTCGCTCTTACTTCCCGCGACCGTGATCCTCGTTGGCATCGGTTTTCTGATCGGCGAAAGTGGGATCGCGTTCTGGCCGTTGTGGCTCGCCGCTATCGTCGGCGCGGCACTTGGCGATTGGCTGTCTTTCTGGGTTGGCACGCGGCTGGGAGACCGGGTTTCGCACTATTGGCCGCTGAAGCGTTACCCAGATCTGCTTCCGCGTGGCCATAGATTCTTCGAACGCTGGGGTGGGCTTGGGGTGTTTATCGGCCGCTTCTCCGGTCCGTTGCGGGCATCCGTTCCGCTGGTTGCAGGTATCTGCGAAATGCGCGTCCTGACATTCCAGATCGCCAACGTCTCCTCGGCGATCCTCTGGGCGACAGGGATACTCGCGCCCGGTGCGTTCGGCCTCAAATGGCTGCAGGCTTGGATGTAGGCGACTCACGCCGGGCGAGCAGCTTGTCGATCCGCCTTCCAAGCAGTTACCCTTGAAGGCGCGGTAAGCCGCTCGCCCCGATCAGTGCACAGTGTCGGCCTTAGCGATTGCCCCTGGCCACCCGCCGGAGGGCCGGGTGGCACCCACATGGCCGAACCTCGACAACCGTCGCTAGAAAATGGCGATTTCGCCGAACTTTTCGACCCATAAGCCCGACCAGAGACGTGTATGCTGCATGCTTGGTCCTTGAGGATTGCTAATGGACAAGCCAGCCAAAGCGCCACTGTTCTCATATTTGGTCAAGCCGCACTTTCGGTTAAAATCGCCGGATCGCCTTCTCTCTGAAGCGGAGTTTGATCTTGCCCGGATAACTGTGGAGGATTTTCGGTTCGTGACCAGGGAGATGACCACAAATGTGGCGGAACTGCCCGCTGAAATCCGCGGTCGCAGTACCATTCTGCGGCGTTTGCTATCGGAGAGAGACTTGTTCAACGCGGGACGCCTCTTGATCCCGAGTTCGGGCCTGAGAGTTCTCGCGCGGATGCTGGATTTCGACCCTATTCACCCCGCCGTGCTTTTGACGTGCGGTAACTACCCTTGGGCCGGGGATCGGCTCCCGAAATATCGCTGCTGTGTTCTCGCTAAAGGGGCAACCTCCTTTGACTGGGACCCCTTGGCGATTTCGGGACGACGCCGACGTCTCCCTCTCGGAATATCTGAAAGGTCTCGCGATCGCGGTACATGGAACACCGGTGCGGCGGAGGGAGGTCATTAAATACGTCGCGGATAAGAAAGGCCGCGCATGTTTCGGATCATCGGAAACACTTGAGCGAGAAAGCAATCGACAGAGCGTGGTCTCACATGTCGATCACAATTGAAAACCAAGGAAAGAAAAAATTCAACTTAACATGGTATATCTTGAGCTTCTTGCCGTTATTCAGGCGTTGAAATCGAGCGAGAGCATCACCCACTACATCACTAGAATGGATAAGTGGCTGAGATCAGCCGAGATTGTCTATCCGGAAGGAGCCCGATACGAGAATGTCAACCTGCCCATTGAACCGCTTTAGCGACGGAAAATCGGCGCTGCGCCCAACAGGCATCGCCGGAACAATCTTCATTGCCGCCCAAGTCGGTAACGTCGCGCGACATGGCCAACCGGCGGCCGGCCAACGTGTTTGGGGATGCAGCGGCGCGGACATGGAGAGGCTGCTAGTCTCGTTCCCCACGCCTCTGGACCAAGCCTTGGAGATGACGACCTTTGAGGCGAAGGCGAAGCCGACAGCCGCGCGCACAACCGGCGTGGGGTTCTTCGACCGCATCCATGGCGCCACCGGCACCTCATCGCTGAACGGCTTGCGAGTGGCTGTAGCGACGAAGACTCTGGCGCGGGATGCCAAGGCGCCGCGGGGGCAGACGTTGCCCAGGCTTAGAGCGGCGACGCTTGGCTATCATGCCGGCGTCCAAGTCTCGCAGCTCGGAAGTTTCACCCTGACGGCTCTCCCAAAGAGTCTCGAAGGGGCGATGAAGCGGGGCCAGTTCATCCCCGGGACGAAATCCGACATACGTCGATCAAGCCTGCCCAAGAGCAAATACATGCGCCCCGACGTCCTTCACAAGTGCCAGCAATTCGGGCTGAGGCCTGACCCAGAAAGTTCGAAAAGCTTCCAGGAACCCCAGCCAAGTCAGGCCTGCTAGTTCCAATCGGCAGGAGGCGTCCCGGCGTTGACCATCTGCTCAATTCTCATGCTATCATCAGCATAGGCAAAGTTCCCGTATTTTTTCCAACTCTTTGCCACATCGTCCCATTCCCAATAGAATCCACCATTGTAGAATTGGTATAATGCTAGTCTAACCTGTTCTGCACTGAGCTTAGGTGCGTGCGGATACGCTGTATAAACATTCTTGAAATGCTGATTTACTTCCGTTTTCTTACTGCTATAGAGCGAAACTCCACCTGCAACATTTTGCCTCCAGTCCCACAGCTGCCTGGCGGAAGGAGAAGGCGTATCAAGTTGCATGGCACCAAAACCTGCAGGCGGCCCGAATAGAGGTAGACTCACATTGTCGAACTGCCTAAAGCGACTTTCTTTGTAGCAAATTACCTGCAGTTGAACATCCGGCAGTAGTCCTCTTATCGTCGCCTTGGCCGGATTGTCGCCCAAGATGCCGAACTGCTGTTCGCCTTCCGGAGTAGTTCCAGTTGCGCCATCGGTGGTTCGATGCCAATTTATCGAACATTTACAAATAAATGCCCCTCCCCGAACGTCCCCTCCGAAATCGAACGTCGGCTTCAGCGTGCCGTTGGTGAATTGAATGACGCTGGACTGGTCATTGCGACCATGTTCGTTATATATGATATAACCTTTGTGGTTAGCCGACAACATAACGTACTCCGGCGCATGTCCAGTCCAATACCACTGAACATCAAATGGAGGTAACCTTGGATCTACATTAATTCTTGCGATAATCTTGGGTGGAATCGCTATAGTGTGCAACACACCTAATATGTCAGGGACTTGGTCTCCTTCGTGGCTCGTAGAAGGGTCAGGCACAATTGAAGACGGGGCTCCGGCCTCCCCCCCCGAACGAAACCCAGTTGATATAGCGCCGCCAAAAGCCCATGGGGTTTTCTCATCAGAGACGGGGAGATGCTTTGCAGGAGTGGCTGTTACGGCCTCCCAACCATCCGATGAAATATATGCATAGGGGATCGTGCCATAGCCGGCTCCGTATATGCACTGATATCCCCAGCTTAGGTCCCAGCTGTTTCTCAGGATGAAAAAGCCACCACCAGGCGCAGATGAATCGTCCTGATAGCCGACAAAACACATTGCGTGGCCACCGACCTGGGGCTCCGATCCAACCCGCATGTTGATTCGCCCCGTCTGTCTTGTGTACGCCGAATGATACCAGCTGTCGTATACGGGAATGGAAAAACCTACGGTCGCTCCGCCGGCAAGCGCAAACTTGATGGCATTTACATCTTTTGGACCCAGTACGATTGTGGGAAGCTTGAAACTCGCGCCATCCGTCCGCGCGTTTGCAGGCTCCCCATTTTGGTTACATGCCCCGGCCGGATTGTAAGACCACACCAATTCGCGACACTCCCCCTTACCGGCGAGGACCTGGGCCGCCCTTATCTGCCAAGTACCGCAATCATTGGGATGTCCGTCAATGAGTTTAGTCTCATAGTACAGGAACTGTTCTGAGAAATCCTGTGCCGTCCCGGCCATCTTGCGATGGAATTCGTGAACGGCAGTCATCGCAAATGCAACACAGGTGCCGCGCCCTCCTTGGTTTCGTATTGGCGGCATCTGGGCGACATGATTGACATTCGAGGGCAAGTTGGCCAACTCCACAGGGCTCGGGGCCAATTCAACTTTTGCGTTATCGATCTCAGCGGCGATCGCTGAAGTGGGCTCTAGCGCTCCGAGCGCAAAAGAGCGTATAGCCGGAAGAACTGCAGCGGCGGACGCTTCGGGTGGTATCGCTTCGCGCAGTGCCTCTAGTAGGCTAGCTAACTCTGCGTCCTTGATGTCAAGACTCTGAGAAAGAAACGGCCTTACGTGGGTAATCGCGGCCAATGAAATGACTTGCTCTGCCTCATCAATGCCAATTCGCGACAATTCTTGAATTAATTCCCTATCCATGGATTGGATGCTGTCCAATCTATGCCCTCCGAACTGCGAAATCCTTACTGCCCTTGCGCGCGGACCTTTGGCCATGTTTTCCTCCCGATCTTAGTACGTTGTCTATTTCTCATATTTCGTGTGTGGAGATGTAAATTTTACGAGAGCTGGAAATCAATTTGATAAGGCTTACGCACAACTTGCGTCGGCTGAAGACCGCGACGGATGAACAAGAGTTCGCAATTCCAAGGATCTTCATCAGCACACTCGCCAGCGCTGCTTCCTTCACGTCGATATACCATTCGCCGTTTTCTTCCCTGGCCATGCCCATCGGCTTGGCCCGCCATTTGAGCGCGCCGCAAAGGCTTGACTTTAAATCGCTGGTCGCGAAGCCTGCCGGCCGGTACGGCCGGCAGGCTTCGTTGGAGATCACTTCCGGTGAGGCGCTTTTAATTTGCTGATGGAAACCTCGCCAGCCGGCGCTTTAGATGTGCGAGCCCCAGACGGCGCTACAATACTACAAGCCATGTTGATCGGCGCTCGCGTACAATTCGATCGCGGAACTCCGTAATTATCTTCGCAATATTGATCTCCGCGCTTGAGGTGATTTATATACGTAGAGTCACCGTTTCTGTTGGTGAAGTTACTGTAACCATCGCCGACATAAAAAATTGTCCAATAGCATATGCCGGAACCGGAACCACTGCAGTTGAAATATGAATAACAGTCCGCGTGCGCTAGAGAGATTCCGGATGGAAATGCAAGCCCTAGGATTGCCAGCATCAATCTTATTTTCATTTCTTCTCTCCCCAGTTTGGAACGGTTACTTTTCGAAAGTAATATTTCGAAATTCTTCGCGGCGCGATGGTCACAATAATATTTTCAAGACTTTGCCGATGAAGACTGATACACAACTACGCCTCGAATGAAGGACGGTTGGTCGCCTTGACGAACCAGCAACGAATGCTCAATCCCAAGGATCTTCCGCACACTCGCAAGTGCCGCTTCATTCACATCAATATACGCGACGATGTACCATTCGCCGTTTTCTTCCCTGGCCATGCCCATCGGCTCGGCCCGCCACTTCAGCGCGCCGTGGTGGGGCATGAAGTAGGTTTCCTGGATGCCGCCGACGGCGCTGAGGCCTTCATCGAGTGCGTATTCCATCACCGCGCAGCAGAGCTGCGTCAGCGTGCCGCGCAGCCCGGTCGAGCGCTTGTCGGGAACGACGAAGGTGCGCGTCCATTCGGCCCAATCGGGACGCCGTGGCACGCCCGATTTTTCGCACATGTGAGGAAAAACCTCCGAGACCATGTGCGGCTCGCTTGTTGGGATCAGTCGAGCCGAAGTCACCACGCGACCGTCTTCGATACCCAGCAGATAAGTCGCTGAGTCCGTGTCGAATTGGTCTAGCTCTCGACCGTCCGGGCTCGGAGGGCGCCATCTTTTTTGATGCACGAAAAAGTCGTGACGTCGGCGCAAAAACTCATCAAATTCGTTTTCATATAGATGTTTGTTCTGCGCATTGACGACATGAGCAGTTATCATAGCGCGATCCCCCGACCGTTCTCGGAGGAATAGTTGCAGTCATGCTAAAGTACGTCACCTGTCCGATCGGACAGTTGACGCAGTTAAGGGTGAATCAAACGCCTGCGCACTGCTTCAACGACTGCTTGCGTGGTTGTAGCGACGCCAAAAGCCTCGCGAGCCCGCGTCGAGTGCCATTTGACGGTGCGCTCGGTCAGGCCAAGGATCTGGGATGTTTCCGACGACGTCTTGCCGGCCGCCGCCCACAAAAGTACTTCCTTCTCCCGATCGGTCAGCAGACCTTCGTCGCCGCCATCGTCATTGGATAAGGCCTGGATCGACATGCCGGCATAGACCGCCATCGTCACCAGTTGGACCTGTTGTCGTGGCGAGAGCGTGCAGGATTTCGCGGATGAGGCAAACGACAGCACGGATTGCCAATGGTGAACGCTGAGCATGGGCACGGCAAAGCCGCTTGAAATGCCGAACTCCGTCGCTTCGCCGGCAACGCGTCGGGAGCCTGCCGTGCCGGACCATTTTGCCGGCACATCGGCCCAAAGAAATGGCTTCAACGTCTTCGCCGAATAGATGCAAACGCCATCGACAGCGGCATGCTCGGCCTCGACATAGCGTTCAAACCAGCCCTCGGGCCAACCGTTCAACTCAACCATCGGAGCCAGCTTCTGCCCACCGAGCGGCACACCGCTCAGGATAAGGTGCTCGAAGCCGAGATTCCTCACGGTTTCGAGCAGGTCACCCAGAAGCGGACCTGTCGACGTGTGCCTCCTGCAGCGTTCGACAAAGTCGAACACGTCTGAATCGATCATGACAGAGGCCCCACCTCCAAGCCGTAATATACTACGAATTTATACGATAAATTAGATATTTTGAATATGAAAATAAGCACGGCCGAAGCAGAGTTCTTCTGAACACGGAGCTCAGGCTACGACTCAGGGCAGTTCGCGTAGCAGAGCATGTCTGGCCGCCCTTCAAGGTCGTTCCAGGCATTGAGCTGGCGCAGAGCGCAGCGCCATTGGGCTGCACAGTCCCATTGTCCCGAAACCAGGCTGTGACGACGACTTCTTCCCATTGCGACACCAGTGCGCCTTTGCGAAGCGAAAAGATTGGTGGCGCGCTGGCGCGAGCCACTCGCTAAGCTTGATGCAAGACTCATGCGCAAGGCCCTTCATGCCCACCGATAGCCAGTACATTCTCGAACGCATCAGGCAGGGATGCGTGACGCTTGCCGATGACGAGTTCGTCATCGACAGGTTAGTCAAGTATGTCGGCAACGGCAGGATCCGCTGGCATGTCGAATTGCGTGGGCACCGCATCGAACTGACGACCGGCCAGATCAAGAAGCAGCCGACCTTTCGCAGGAAAATCCTCGAACAGGCTGGCGTGCTGCCGCCGCAGCGTACCGGGGCCGACTACCGGCGATGGGCTCTCGATCTGAGGCGGAATGCCATCGAGCTTCCCTGGCGGGACAGGCCGGTCGATGCCGGTTTTGCCATCGACAGGCTGACCAGCCACGGCGATGGGCGCTGGACGGTGGAATACCAGGGCAAGGCGATAAAATTCACGACGACCAAACTGCGCCGGCAACTCAGTTTCCGCAAACGCATGCTGGCCAAGGCCAAGGTGCTGCCGCCCGAATTGGCGCCGGCTGCCTATCGCAAGTGGATGGACTGGCTCATTCAAAACGCGACTGAGGAAGTGCCGCAGGCCGGCGAAACCTCGATCACAGAGAAAAGCTGGCTTGACGATCTGCCGGAGCTGGCCGGCTGGGAAGATGAAGCGCCACCCGAGAATTGATTGGGTTCCAATGATGTCATGCGCCGCTGGCGTCCGATCCGGTCGACGCTGTTGGGCACTTCACGTAAACAGGCTAAGATCGGTCCCGGCAGGGAGGACTTTTGCAATGGCCGAACCAGAGGACAGAGATATCAGGGAATCGCGCCGCATCCTCCGGGACATCAAGCAACAGAACGGCCCGGCAGGCTTTAGTCGTCTCCCTTACGAGGACCGGTTGCTTAGCCTGAGCGAGAAATATCCTGATCAGATCGTACGGTATTGGCCAGTTGGCCTTATCGTTGTCTTTGGACTCCTCGCCCTGTTGATCTATTTCGCCTAGCGCAGTGGGCATTGCCCTCGGTGCGCTTTGACGAGGTTCCTCGGCATCCCAATATGGATTTATCCGCATTTTAACTAATGTAGATAATTCTTACAGGCCAGCGTTCTCCCGGTTGGTGGGTGGAGTGGAATGACCGACCTTGTGGATGAGGATGAGCTTCCGGCACCCAGCCGATCCGGCCGCTGGCGCGCAATGGCTTTGGCGACACTCCAGATCGTCCCGCCGGTCATTTCCGTGGGATGCGCCATCATGGCCGGCTATTTCGCCTTTGCGATCGCCAGCAAAAAACCGCCGTTGACATGGCCGCTTTGGCCGTGTCGATCATGAAATCCGGCGATGCTTCACCGGAAATGCGCGATTGGGCAGCGGACGTTCTGGGGATACAGACCGATATCGAAATGCCTGCCAAAACTGCCCAGCAATAACCACCTGCCAGGCTGATATTCCTCCGGCAGGAGTTTGGTCGCCGCCCAAGCCGCCAGCGGCCGGCGCCGCTCATCCAAGAGATTGCCTGAGGAGGCGCCGGCCAGGCGGGCATTGGGGTACCCGCCGACGCTACATTAGCATTCACGCATAGATATGATATGGCGCGAACGCGGAAGTGCCTGCAGCCACGGGACTACAGCAATTTTTCCCAAGACCTGGGCCGGCAACGCTGCAAAGGTTGTGGCGCCAGCGTTTCAGCGCGGCTTGCCTGGAGACAGTCATGACGACGTTTCTTACCGCTCTCGCATCCGAAGGTCCGCCAGCCGACCGGGCGAAAGACATGGACCTGTATGGATGGTTGATCGGCAGTTGGGACATGGAGACGGTCCACCACCGCAACGACGGCACAAATCAGAAATCGGATGGCGAGTGTCATTTTGGCTGGGTGCTCGAAGGCCGCGCCATTCAGGACATCTGGATCAGGCCCAGGCGCCCTGCCCCGTCCACCATGTATGGCACGACCTTGCGCGTCTTCGATCTCGGGATCGGTGGCTGGCACATCATCTGGAGCGATCCGCTCAACCAGGACCATTCGCGCCAGATCGGGCGGGCCAAAGGCAAGGACATCGTCCAGATCGGCGCTGACTCGCGCGGCCTGCAGGCGCGGTGGCGGTTCACCGAGATCACCGCCGCCAGCTTTCACTGGATCGGTGAGGAGAGACGAGCGGAGAGCGACCCCTGGCGCGTGACATATGAACATTTCGCGCGCCGGACGGGTTCCTGAAGCACGCTTGCGCATTCAGCCCCTCGTGCCTACGGGCGAGGTACGACCATAGATTAGCGATAGCTCAATTAACACCAAACCAGTATCTCAAAACCCGCCGGTACAAGCGCGCCCAAGAACCTTCATATGTACCGAGCGCGAACTGAGGCTAGACAAGTGAAGATTCCAATAGCATTGTTGGCACTGGGACGGGGCTCGACCGGCAAACGCAAACGATGCTTGTCGGTGGTTGGCAACTGCTAAACCGTACAGCCGTAATTGCCACGGCTGCGAGACCAAGGAGTCCCAAGGATGCCGAACTCAAGCCAAACCAGCGATCAATGGTGGGTCAACGACCAGACGCCGGACAACCCGTACGGCAAAAGCGAAGATTACGGGGCCTTCCTCACCTACCTTGGAGCGCTGGACCGGTCGATAACGCCGGCGATCGCGGCGGGAACGCTGAGGATAAATGTCTCCGAGCTCAATGACCATCCCGAATACAAGGCCGCCGCGATCGGCGCCTTGCAGATGTGGGCCAGTGTCACCCCGTTGAAGTTCGAAATCGTCGACAATGCACCATACAACAGCGCAACGGACTGGATGCAGGTTGTCAGCCCCGAACTGGGCGAAGAGGACGACGGCAGCGCCTATTCCAACGACCGCTATGTCAGCATCGGCCAGCGTTTCCACGACACCGAGGTCAACAAGACGGATATTGGCGGCTATGTCTTCGATTCCTTCATCCATGAATTCGGTCATGAGTTCGGGCTGAACCACCCCGGGCTCTACAATTACAGCGGCCCAGGCGGCGTACAGATCAATTATCTGAACAATGCGACCTGGACCTACGACCGTCAGCAATACAGCGTCATGTCCTATTTCGACGGGATCGATGTCGGTGAAACCAGCCGCTGGTCGGCGTCAACGCCGATGATGGCCGACATCGAGGCTGTCATCCGCCGCTTTTTCTCCACCGTCGACGAGAACGGCGTGCGCACCTATCAGCATATCGATCTCAACATGGGCGACAACGTCTACGGCTTCGGCAGTGCCGTGGACGGCTACCGGCTGACCTCCTCGGGCATGCAGCACGATATCGGTTTTGTCATCCATGACACCGGCGGAACCGACACGATCGACTTCTCCGGCTCGACGGCCGGCACGATCCTCGATTTGCGCGCCGGACAGTTCTCCAGCGTCAACGGCCACAGCAACAATGTGTCGATCTTTGCCGGGCACAACGCCGATGGCACCGACTATTACATCGAGAACGGCATCGGCAGCAGCTATGACGACGTCCTGATTGGCAATGACGGAGCCAACGTGCTGGATGGCCGCGGCGGCGGCGACCGCATGGCCGGCAATGGCGGCGACGACACCTACTTCGTCGATTCCCTCGACGACATCGTGCGCGAGGAAGCGAATGGCGGGAATGACACGGTCGTTCTGCTGAACCGGAACTTGAATATCCGGAAAATCGCCAACGTCGAACACATCATCTACGCCGACGAGTCGACACTCCAGCCTGGAGACGGCGGCACCGAAACCGCACCGACCATCGGCGACAACACGATGACCAGCGTCATCTTCGGCGACAATGGCAACAATACGCTCGACGGCGGCGCCGGCGACGACACGATCTTCGGCCAGGGCGGCGATGACCTCATCATCGGCGGCCGCGACTCGCTCGCCAGCCGCGACATCAACAACACCATCGATGTCGCCGACCTTCCAGACCAGACCGAGAGCGACGACGGCAATGACACGCTCTATGGCGGCCGCGGCAACGATACGATCCTCGGCGGCCAAGGCAACGACATCCTCGACGGCGGCGACGGCGACGATACGCTGAGCGGCCAGGATGGCGTCGATATATTCCGGGGCGGCGCCGGCGTCGACACGGTAGACTTCAGCAAGGAGAGCCCCTTCCAACTGCTCGTCAACCTCGAGACGAACGTGGCCAGCGGCGGAACCGCCACGGGCGACACCTTCTACAGCATCGAGAACCTGATCGGCTCCGATGACCGCATCGACCGTTTCATCGGTACGTCGGCGGCAAATCATTTCTGGGGCCGGGGCGGCGGCGACTATTTCAACGGCGGCGGCGGCAACGACATACTGGATGGCGGCAATGACGGCGACATCCTGTACGGTGAAGCCGGCAACGACACGATCATCGGCGGCGCCGGCCAGGACTATCTGGATGGCGGCGCCGGCATTGATACGGTCGTCTACGAAGGCAGCTCCGCCGGTGTGACGATCGACCTCGCCAATGGCACGGCCAATGGCGGCGACGGCGATGGCCCGGTGCAGATCGTCGGGCGCGGCACCGTTATCCGGCACGACATCCTGGTCGGCTTCGAAAACGCTGTCGGGTCGTTCTTCGACGACCATCTCATCGGCAACGCCCAGGCCAACAAACTTTCCGGCGGCGCCGGCAACGACACGCTGACCGGCGGTGGCGGCGCCGATATATTGAATGGCGGCGCCGGCAGCGACACGGCGGACTACGCCGACGCGGCCAGCGGGCAAAACCTCAAACTGGGTGGCGGCAAATCCGGCGGCGACACCTATATCTCGATCGAAAATCTGGCTGGCTCGGGCTTCAACGATCACCTGACCGGCGATGGCGCGGCCAATGTGCTGACCGGCCAGGGCGGCGCCGACAAGATCGACGGCGGCGGCGGCGATGACACCCTGCTCGGCGATTTCGCCTATCAGGGCGATGCTCCGCCACGCCCGGGCATGGGCACCGGCTACGCCACGCTCGGACCGGACGCGACCAACAATTCGGTCTCGACCGCCTTCGACATCTCGAACAACTTCTCGCTGACGGCTGACCCCGACATCTTCGATTCGACGACCACCCTTCACACCACCGTCAATGCCACCGGAAACGGCTTGGGCGGATATTACAGCATCAACCTGGCGGCCGGCACGATCATCACCATCGACATCGATGGCATTGCCGACCCCAATGTCCATGACAGCATCGTCAGGGTTCTGGACAGCGATGGCAATATCGTCGCCCAGAACGACGATGGCGGCAACGACCCCGGCTCCAACAACGGCCGCGATTCGAGCACCAGCTTCATCGTTCAGGAAACCGGAACCTACTATATTGTGGAGGGCGAATGGTCGGACTCCGCTCCTGGCGATGGCTGGGTCGAATCCGTGCCGGAGGGCTCGACTTACAAGCTGAACGTATCGGTCGAATTCCCGCCGGTACCAGCTCAGCCGGGCGTTGCGGGCGCCGATACGCTCAATGGCGGCGGCGGCAGCGACCTTTTGGATGGCGGGCTGGCTGCCGATACGCTGACCGGCGGCGCCGGCGACGACTATTTCCGCTTTTCGACAGAACTCGGGAACGGCAATATCGACTGGATCAAGGACTTCAAGGTCGCCGACGATACGATCCTGCTGGACAACCTCATCTTTGCCAGCGTTGGCGGCGACGGCGCCCTCGCCCTGGGCTCATTCTACAAGAGCGCAGCCGGCGCTGCTCATGATGCCGACGACCGCATCATCTACGACACCGACAGTGGAATATTGTCTTACGACGCCGATGGTTCCGGACAGGGAGCGGCCGTTCAGTTTGCACACCTGAACACAAATCTGGATCTTTCGGCTGCAGACTTCATTGTCATCTAACGCGTTGCCGGGAGGGGTGCCGTCAGGCTGCCCTCCCGCATACCCCAGCGCAGTGAAAAGGGAGAGGACGCGATGACTGACCGCCGCACAGTGTTAATGGCCGCCGGAGTTGCGGCAGTCGCCGCGGCCACCGGGGCAGCGGCAGCGCAATCGCCAGATATTCGCGCGCCAGATATTCGCGCAACAGATATTCGCGGCGCCGTCACCTTTGTGGGCGGCAAGGCTATCCCGGAAGGTCATCTCGAGATCTATCTTGAGGATCCCGCCATTCAGGACAGTGGGCGACGCCGCGCCGCCAAAACCAGCCTCAAGAGCGAGGGCGGCTCAAAGACGATAGAATTTTCCTTGCCCCTGCCCGCAAGCTCGACCGCTTCACCAACGCTGCAGGTCGTTGCGCGCCTGGAGCGTGCGGACGGCTGGCTGGTGGCGCGGGGCAGCGCGCAGTTCCAGGCCGGCTTGCCCGTCCATGTCACACTCAAGGCAGTTATCTATTGAAGGACGAGATGCCATATCCTGATTGCGAGCCTGCATGCAGCTGACGCCATCGACGCCGCTTACGCTGGTCGGAATCCTGGCGTCGTTTCGACGTGCGTTTTCGGGCATCGTCCTGATGAGCGGGGTCGTCAACGTGCTGACCCTGACCGGCTCGTTCTTCATGTTGCAAGTCTATGACCGCGTCGTTCCGGGTCGCAGCGTGCCGACGCTGGTCGGCCTGGCGGTGCTTGCGGGAACATTGTTCGTGTTTCAGGGAGTGCTGGAGCTGATCCGCTCCCGCCTCATGGTGCGGCTGGGACAGGAGCTGGACGCAAAGCTGAGCCCGTCGGTCTATTCGGCGCTGATGCGCCTGCCGCTGCGCGCCAAGCCTTCCGGCGACGGGCTGCAACCCCTACGGGATCTCGATCAGGTCCGATCCTTTATCGGCAGTGCCGGACCGACCGCTTTGTTCGACCTGCCATGGATGCCGCTCTATATCGGCATCTGTTTCATTTTTCATTTCTGGATCGGCGTTACCGCGCTTGCCGGCGCCGTTGTCCTGTTTGCACTGACGCTTCTGGCCGAATTCCGGACCCGCGGCCCGACAAGGATCGCCGGACAGCACGCAGCCGTCCGCAGCACGTTGGCCGAGGCGACAAGGCGCAATGCCGAAGCCATGCAGGCCATGGGTTTTGGCGGGCGTATCGCCGAGCGGTGGTCTGCCGTCAATGCCGAGTACCTGAACGCCCATGCGGCGGCCAGCGATGTCGCGGGAACGCTTGGCACGATTTCCAAGATCCTGCGATTGATGCTGCAATCGGCAATGCTGGCGATCGGCGCTTATCTGGTCATCAAGCAAGAGGCGACCGGCGGCATCATGATCGCAAGCTCGATCATGATGGGCAGGGCGCTGGCTCCGATCGAACTGGCGATAGCGCATTGGAAGGGTTTCATTTCGGCGCGGCAAAGCTGGGCACGCCTGAAGCAGCTTCTGTCCGCGCTGCCGGAAGGCGCAACCGGCGTGACCCTGCCCGCGCCTGTCAGCGCGCTGGCGGTCGAGAATGTCAGTGTCGCGCCGCCGGGCGAACGCACGCCGGTGGTGTGGGATGCAAGTTTTTCACTGGCCAGGGGAGCAGGCCTGGGGGTCATCGGCCCGAGTGCTTCCGGCAAATCATCGCTGGTGCGTACGCTTGCAGGTGTCTGGCTTCCGGCGCGCGGCGCCGTGCGGCTGGACGGCGCGACGCTTGACCAGTGGCCGGCCGACGAGCTGGGTAAACATATCGGCTATCTGCCGCAGGATGTGCAGTTGTTCGACGGCACGATTGCGCAGAACATCGCCCGCTTCGACCCGGATGCGTCATCCGACATGGTGCTTGCGGCAGCCAAGGCCGCCGGCGTGCATGATCTCGTCGTGCATCTGGCCGACGGTTACGACACGAAGGTTGGCGAAGCCGGCGCCTCGCTGTCGGCGGGGCAACGCCAGCGTGTCGCGCTGGCGCGCTCTCTTTATGGCGATCCGTTCATGGTCATCCTGGACGAGCCGAATTCCAATCTCGACTCGGAGGGTGAAGTGGCCTTGTCCGCAGCGATCCAGGGCATCAGGGACCGCGGCGGCATCGTTATCGTCGTCGCGCACCGGTCCAGTGTGCTGGCCAATGTCGATACGGTGCTGGTGATGGCCAATGGCCATGTGCAGGCCTTCGGTCCGAAGGACGAGGTGCTGAACAAGGTCTTCCGATCGGCAGCGCCGCTCAAGGTCGTTGCCGCCACGGAGCGAGGCGTTCCGGCATGAGCGAGGACAGAAGCGCTTTGCATCACCGGCAGGTCCGCCGCTATCTCGTGGCTGGCGTTGCTACCTGTCTGCTGCTTGTCGGAGGTGTTGGCGGCCTGGCGGCGGTGACCAAGATGTCGGGTGCGGTGATCGCAGCTGGCCGGCTGGTGGTCGATTCCAATGTAAAGAAGGTTCAGCATCCGACGGGCGGCGTGGTCGGCGAGATCAGGGTGCGTGAAGGCGACCGGGTCAAGGCGGGCGATATTCTGGTGCGGCTGGACGAGACGACAACGCGCGCCAATCTGGCGATCGTCTCAAAAGGTCTGGATGAGTTTTATGCACGGTTGGCGCGCCTGGAGGCGGAGCGTGACGGCAAGGACACGATCAGCTTTCCGGACGTTTTGACATCGCGGCGCGACGAAGCCGGTGTCGCCGCATCGATGGCCGGAGAACAATCGCTGTTCGATTTCCGGCACCAGGCGCGGTCTGGCCAGCGATCGCAATTGCGCGAACGGATCGCGCAGTTGAAGCAGGAGAGTGCCGGCCTGACCGAGCAGCTGCAGGCGAAACGCCGCGAGATCGAGCTGATAGGGATCGAGCTGGAAGGTGTGCGGTCGCTCTGGCATCGCAAGCTGATAGGAATCGACCGCATGACGTCGCTGGAACGGGACGCGGTGCGGCTCGAAGGCGAGCATGGCCAGTTGACCGCGGGAATTGCCCAGGTGAAAGGCAAGGCGTCCGAGATCGAACTGCAGATCATCCAGATCGACCAGGATCTTCGCAGCGAGGTCGCGACCGATTTACGCGATACCCAGGGAAAGATCTCCGAGTTCGTCGAACGCAAGGTAGCGGCCGAGGACCAGTTGAAGCGCATCGATCTGCGCAGCCCGCAGGATGGCGTGGTGCTGCAGTTGGCGGTGCATACGATCGGCGGGGTCATCACCCCCGGCGAACAGGTGATGCAGATCGTACCGGTGACGGACGACCTGACCGTTGAAGCGCATATCGCACCGCAGGATATCGACCAGGTGACGATGGGCCAGAATGCGATTTTGCGCCTGTCGGCGTTCAATCGGCAAACCACGCCGGAGCTGACCGGGACGCTGTCGCGGATCTCGGCCGATCTCACCGTCGAAGAGCGCACCGGAGCAGCCTTCTATGTGGCGCGGGTGACGCTGCCGAAAACGGAGGTCGCCAAGCTGCGCGGGCTGGCGCTGGCGCCGGGCATGCCGGCCGAGGTGTTCTTCCCGACGGGCGACCGGACGATGCTTTCCTATCTGGTGAAGCCGCTGTCGGATCAGATCCAGAAAGCTTTCCGGGAAGAGTGAAGCCGCACGTTTGAGAGCTGAAGCCTCGGGACCGGCTGGTTGCCGGTCCCCAAGGGGTAGCCCCTACTCCGCCGCCTCGTAGCCGGCGATGCCCTTGATCTCGAGGAAATCCTCGAGGCCGTATTCGGCGTATTCGCGACCGTTGCCGGATTGCTTGTAGCCGCCGAAGGGCAGGCCGGCGTCCCATTGGGGATAGTTGATGTAGACGTTGCCGGTGCGCATGCGGGCGGCGACTTCGCGGGCCTTCTGAATGTCCTTGGCCTGAATGTAGGAGGCCAGGCCATAGACGGTGTCGTTGGCGGTGCCGATCGCCTCTTCCACTGTGTCGTAAGGCATGATCGCCAGCACCGGTCCGAAGATTTCCTCGCGTGCGATGCGCATGTCGGGCGTGACATCGCCGAACACGGTCGGGCGGACATAGTAGCCGCGGTTGAGTTCGGCCGGACGGCCGGGGCCACCGGCAACGAGCGTCGCGCCTTCATCTATGCCGGCCTGGATCAGGTCCTGGATCTTGTCGAACTGGATCTGGCTGACCACCGGGCCGAGCTTGGTACCGGCCGCATCGGCCGGGCCGACGGTCAATTTTTCGGCCGCCGTCTTGGCGTAGCCGGTCGCCTCATCATGGCGGTCGCGCGGCACGAACATGCGGGTTGGCGCGTTGCAGGACTGGCCTGAGTTGCTGAAGCAGCCGGCGACGCCCTTGCTCACCGCCTTTTCAAGATCGACATCGGGAAACAGGATGTTGGCCGACTTGCCGCCGAGTTCCTGATGCACGCGCTTGACCGTCTCGGCGGCCGCCTTGGCAACCAGGATGCCGGCGCGGGTCGAACCGGTGAACGACATCATGTCGACATCGGGATGGCTGGACAGCGCCTGGCCGACGCCCGGGCCGTCGCCATTGACGAGGTTGAAGGCGCCCTTGGGAACGCCGGCCTCGTCGATGATTTCGGCAAAGATGATGGCGTCGAGCGGCGCGATTTCCGAGGGCTTCAGCACCATGGTGCAACCGGCGGCGAGCGCAGGACCGACCTTGCAGGTGATCTGGTTCAGCGGCCAGTTCCACGGCGTGATCAGGCCGACGACCCCGATCGGCTCCTTGACGATCAGCGACGAGCCCTTGACTTGGCGAAATTCGAACGACTTCAGCACCTCGGCCATCTTCCGCAGATGTGCCAGGCCGATGCCGACCTGGCTGTCGAGTGCCATCTGGCGCGGCGCGCCCATCTCGCGCGATACGGCCAGCGCCAGATCGGCGCTGCGCTTCTTGTAGACCTCGATTATGCGGTTGAGGATATCCAGGCGCTCCTCGACCGAAGTGAAGCCGAATGTCTCAAAGGCGCGCTTGGCGGCCGCAACCGCCTTGTCGACATCGGCCTTTGAGCCGAGCGAAATCTGCGCGAAAGCATCTTCGTTTGACGGGTCGATGACGTCGAGTGTGCTGGGCACGACAGGATCGACCCACACGCCGTCGATATAGAACTGCAGATTGTGTGACACGGGCTTCTCCTCGGGGGATTTCTGAATTGATGGGGGGCGATCGCCGGATCGTCGTATCGGTTCAGGAATAGCGATGGGGCAAGAGCGATGTCAAACGCAAGGGCGGGCGATTGAGCCTACGGCTACAGAAGCGTGTGCCCCGCCGCGACCAGAAGCCCCCTTGCCGCGGCTTCATCCTTGGCTTTGACGAGCAGATGGTCACCATCGAAGGTGGATACCAGAAAAATGCCGAGTTCGTTTTCCGACAATGGTTTTATCACCGACAGGACGATGCCTGTTTCGTCGAAGGCAAAGGGACCTTGGAGTTTCAGGGCGACCCAGTCCCTGTCATGCTTCACCCCGTCCGGCACCCGATCCTGCAGGCAGACAACCGAAAGCTCGTCGTCGGTCCTGGTAATGCTGACGAAGGCCGGCCCGTCCGCCCAGCCGGGAATGCTGTCTTTTGCTTCGAGGCGCGAAACGGCATACCGCCCCGAGAGCGGCTTCAACCGGACCCTGACTGCCATCCGATCCTCCCTGTTATCGGCCATTACCCCAGTTTCTTGCTCATATAGACCGTGATGCCGTTCATGAACGGCTCCTCCCGGTCGATCGTATAGCCATGCCGTTTGTACAACAACACATTGGCCATGAAGGCGCCATTGGTCAGCAGGCGCAGCTCGAAGCAACTGGCCTCTAGCGCCTTCTGCTCCGCCCGTTCCAGCAGCAGCCGGCCGATTCCCCTGCCTTGCGCCTCTGGCGCGACGCAGACATTCTCGATCCAGAGATGATCGTCGGCCAGCATGGTCTCGATCATGCCGACGATGCGGCCATTTTCGATGGCGAGATCGAACGGATGTTCGGCGACCGCCTTGTCATAGTCGGCGCGCATCGGCAGCGGCTCGCGGCCGATCAGAGGCACCCATTTGGCATAGGCGGCACGCACAATGTCCTTGATGGCAGCAGCGTCCGCCGGTTGGGCCGGCCGAAACAGGATGGAAGAATTGGACATGGCAAAGGCTCCAGACATGAAAACCCCGCCGGCAGACGTCGCGGGCGGGGCTGGAACGAACGAACCGGAATTTTATTGGGCCGGTCCTTTTCGTCGCGCAAACAGCTTGCCGCGCTGCGTGGTGCAGGAACGGCGTCGCTTGGCGATGGCGAACGAGAAAACGAACATGACGCCACGCTGGAGCAGGAAGCGCGGCGCTGTCAAGATTTTGGCGTTGGCCCAGCCTCCGAGTTGACCCGCGCGGCTAGAGCGGGCGGCGCCGGCAAGGCCATAAGTGTACTGCCAGGCAACGCCAGTCTTCACCTTGCGCGGTGGTTGCTCGCCTAAACTGCTGCGCCGTCGAGTAGGGCTCTCGTACGCGTACAAAAAAACAGCAACAGCTAATATTGTTGGACATTCAACCTACCATTGGTTCAAATTTCTATTTGATCTAATCTTGGCATCATAATATAAGCGGAGAAGCACTGGACGGGCTGACGGGGGGGCGCCATGCATCGGGGGCTGGCAAAGCGTACAATCTCACGTTTGTTAGGCGCGATGACGGTCGTCTACGCGCTCGCGGGCACGACGTCAGCGCTCGGGCAGTCTTGTAGTCCCACACAGACAGCTCATGCTTTTAGCTTTACTGGCGGCGACCAGTCCATCTCGGTTCCTGGCAACACCCATTCCGCCACAGTATACCTCAAGGGAGCGCAAGGCGGGGTTGGCAAGAGCGGCGCCGGCACCATCGGGGGCAGCCCATTGAGCCCAGGCGGCGCCGGCGGGCTCGGCGGCCAGGTGAGCGGTTCCTTGACTGTCGCGCCGGGTGACATCCTTTCTGTCGGCGTTGGCGGCCGTGGCTCGCTCGCGGTCAATCCCGGTGGCGCGAGCGGTACTCCCGACGGCGGCAATGGTGGCGGGGCGACCGACCTGCGGCTGGGCGGAACCCGCCTGGCAATTGCTGGCGGCGGTGGCGGCGGTGGCAACGGGGGCTGGCACACTACAAATTCGATAGCTGGTGGCGCCGGTGGCAAGAGNAGAGCGGGGGATCCGGCTCGGCAGGAACCGATGTTTCGGGCGGCCTTGGCCCCTTCGGCGGTGAAGGTGGCACTGTAGGTGCCGGTGGCGCGATCGGCGCTGGGTGCGATAGTTTTCCTGGCACGGCCGGTCAGGCAAATGGCCAAGGCGGAACTGCACGAAATTTCTCAGGGTCTTTCCTGGGCGCCGGATATGCTGGTGGCGGCGGTGGCGGGGCTACTGTCGGCGGCGGTGGTGGCGGCGCAGGCGTCGGCACGACCTCGTGCCAGCAGAACTGGAACGGCGCCGGCGGCGGCGGCGGCGGCGGATCATCGGATGCCGGCTCNCGGATCATCGGATGCCGGCTCGCTGCAATCGGCTGCGGTGGCGGAAGGCGTCAATTCAGGCGATGGGTCCGCATTGATCTGTTTTGATGAGCCGCTCTATGTGATCAGCGGCACGGCGAGCGGTCAGACCGGGACGGTGAGTTTGAAATTGACATCAAGCTCGCCGGCAGGGACGCAAACCAGGGACGTGAATGTCGGCGATACCACCTTTGCCTTTGCGGATGGCCTGCTGACCGGCTCCAACTGGAGCGTTGAGGTTACTGCCAAGCCGGCCGACCAGACATGCACGGTTACGACGGCCTCGGGCACGGTGGCGGGAGCCGACGTGACCAATCTTGTCCTGTCCTGCACCACGGTGACGGTGGAGTTTTCGCCGGCAACATTGCCGAATGCACATATTGGCACGCCGTACAGCCAGACCATCACCGCAAGCAGCCCCAATGGCGGCGCCGCACCCTACACCTTCACCGTGGTTTCCGGCTCGGTGCCTCCCGGCCTCGCACTCTCGCCTGGGGGTACACTGGCTGGCACACCCACTGTCGCGGCCAATTACGATTTTACGGTGCGGGCCACGGACAGCAACGGCTTTACCGGCCAACGTGACTACACTGTGGTCGTCGAGATCCACTTGCCGTCGGCACAGGACCACACGCTGGACGTGATGGCCGGAACGACCGGGTCCCTCGACCTGACGCAAGGGGCTACGGATGGGCCGTTTACCAGCGCCACGATTGCCTCGCCGCCGCCGAGCGAAGCGGGCACGGCTTCCATTGTGCCCGATGGCGGCGCTTATATCCTGCAGTTTGCCGCGGCAGCCACCTTTGCCGGCACAACCAGCCTGACCTACACGCTCTCGAATGCCGACGGAACGTCACCTCCGGCAACCGTGACCATCAACGTCACGGCACGGCCCGACCCCTCCCGCGATCCGGAAGTGATCGGCCTGATTCGGGCACAGGTGGAGGCGGCAAAGCACTTCGCCGACATTCAGATCCAGGGATTTGGACAGAGGCTGGAACAGCTCCACAATGAGGGCGACCAGCGCCACAATTCGATAGGCCTCAGCGTTGCCGTCCAGCAATCGTCGGACAATCCCGACGCATACGCTCAGCAGCAGAATGCGGCGAACGATCCGGCGCTCGCCGCAATCGCCACGGCATCGTCGCAGTCCACTTACGGAGCGCCCAATCCGGAGCGCATTCAGCCCAACGCCAACGCAAAGCAGGACAGGACCTCGACCGGCGCGTCGCCGATCAAGACCGGACAGTCTTCAACTGGCACGGACGTGGACACCCAGACGTCGTCACTGCCGGCCGAGAACCCATTTGGCGAACTGGCCTTCTGGAGCGGCGGCTACGTCAATTTCGGCACCGATGACGATGGAGCCATCAAGCTCGACCATACGCTGGTCGGCGTGAGCGTCGGTGCCGACTACCGCTTTTCCCCAACCTTCACCGCCGGTCTCGGGTTTGGCTATGGCCATGACGTCACCGACGTCGGGAGCAACGGCACCGAAAGCCGCGCCCATGCCATCTCGGTCGCCGCCTATAGCAGCTACCGCCCGGCGCCAGGTTTTTTTGTCGATGGCCTTGCCGGCTATGGCGCCCTCAATTTCGACAGTGAGCGCTATGTGACCGATACCGGCGATTTCGCGTCTGGAACGCGCGACGGAAGCCAGGTCTTCGGGTCGCTGACGGCGGGCTACGAATTTCGCCGGCCGGACTCTCTGATATCACCCTATGGACGTCTGTCGGGGTCCCACTCCACGCTTGACGGCTTCACCGAGACGGGTGGCGACATCTATAATCTGACCTTCGGCAAGCAGACCGTCGACACGCTGTCGGGCACCCTTGGCCTGCGCATCGAGAACAACATTCCTACCAGCTGGGGTCTGCTCACACCGCGCGCGCGCTTTGAGTATACGCACGACTTTGCCGGCTCCAGCCGCGTCAGCCTCGGCTATGCCGATATCGGCACCACGCCCTACGCGCTGGACGCAGATGCCTTTTCCAACGACTATTTGTCAATCGGGCTCGGCGTCGATGCGCAAATCGGCGGTATTGCCTTCGGGCTGAACTACAGCACCGCGGTCGGCAGCAACGGCGACAGCCAGGACCATACGATCGCCGCGCGAATTGGGATGAAATACTAGGGCATGATCCCAAAAAGTGGGGTTAGATCGTGATGGGAATTCATCATGATCTAGGGCGGCTCCAGGTTTCGCCCGGGCGCTCTTTCTCATTCTGACCTCGGCCGCCCTAAACGTTCACAAAAATCGATCATTTCAACAAAAACAATTCGTTGGAAAGATCGATTCTGGAATGACATTCTCCTGAGGTACTTGCGTGGAGAATTGCATTGTCTTCCGCCGCCCAGCTAGCGAACGATATTCCGATCAGCATGATTTCCGCCGATCTGGCCGTGGGCCGGAAGGGGCTCGGTTCCGTGTGGAATGGCGTCATCCCCGGGATCGTGCTGGTGGCGATGATTACGGGTGTGGCCTTCTCGGCCCATAATGTCTCCGGCTTCGCGCTGTTCAGCCCGATGATCCTCGCCGTCGTCGCCGGCATGATCTATTCCAACGTGCTCGGCACGCCCGCCCACGCCAAGGCCGGCATTGCATTCTCGCAGAAGCGCCTGCTGCGCTTTGCCATCGTGCTGCTCGGCTTTCAGCTGACGCTCGGCCAGGTCGTCTCCATCGGCGCCGGCGGCGTCGGCATCGTGGCGCTGACCCTTGGAGCGACCTTCGTCTTCACCATTACGCTTGGCCGGCTGATCGGTGTCGACGCCAAGCTGGCGCAGCTGATTGCCGCCGGCACCTCCATCTGCGGCGCTTCGGCGATCGTTGCCACCAACATCGTCACCGATGCGCGCGACGAGGACGTCACTTATGCCGTCGCCTCGATCACGCTGTTCGGCACCGTCGCCATGCTCGGCTTTCCGCTGCTGGCGCCGGTGCTCGGCCTCGACCAGCACGCATTCGGCCTGTGGGCCGGCGCCTCGATCCACGAGGTGGCACAGGTCATCGGCGCCGGCTTCCAGAACGGCGCCCAGTCCGGCGAGATCGCCACCGTCGCCAAGCTGACCCGCGTCGCCCTGCTGGCGCCGATGGTCATCGCGCTCGGCCTGATGGCGCGCCGCAAGAGCAATGGCGATCGCCCAAGCGACCAATCCGGTGCGCGGCCGCCGATGCCGTGGTTCGTCGCCGCTTTCATCGCCGTCGTGGCGCTGAACAGCCTGGTTGCCGTGCCGGCCGAAGTGAAGTCGGCCATGGCGTTCGCTACCACCATCATGCTGACCATGGGGCTCGCCGCCATGGATCTGCAGGCCAACATTTCGCAACTGCGCTCGCGCGGCCTTCGCCCGCTGGCGCTCGCCTCCTGCGCCTTCCTGTTCATCGGCGGCTTCAGCCTGATGCTGGTGAAGTTCGCTTAGTCCTCGAACGAACTCGCCGCGACATAGATCGCGGCAAGCGCCTCGATGCCGGCCTGGTCGTCCTTGTCGAAGCGGCCGGGCGTCGGGCTGTCGAGGTCGATCAGGCCGAAGACGCCGTCACTGTCCCTCAGCAGCACGACGAGTTCCGAGCGCGAGTCGGCGTCGCAGGCGATGTGGCCGGCAAACTCGTGCACATCCTTGACCAGCATCGACATTTCGAGATCGATCGCGGTGCCGCACACGCCCTTGCCGACGGCGATGCGCACGCAGGCCGGCTTGCCCTGGAACGGTCCGAGCACCAGCTCCTCGTCGGAGGCCAGGAAATAGAAGCCGGCCCAGTTGAGATCGGGCACCATCTGGAAGATCAGCGCCGATGTGTTGGCGGCGTTGGCGACGGAGTCGCTCTCGCCTTCCAGCAGCGCCTTCAACTGGGTGGCCAGTTCGCGGTAGAAGGCTGGCTTGTCGGTGCTGTTGATGGTCTGGGCCGCAAACATGGCGTCGTCTCCATTGCCGGCGGGCCAAAAAGCCCGCTACATTTCCTGTCTGCCACCAATGACGCTCCCGGGAAATACACAATTGTGAATACCGACCGTGCCAGCCAAACACACGACCGGGCGCAACCCGCAGCGAGCGAAGGTCCCCTCACCTTCGCCGTTCTGGTCTTTCCCGGCTTTCCGATGATGGCGTTCAGTTCGGTGATCGAGCCATTGCGCGCCGCCAACGTGCTGGCCAAGCGCGAGTGCTATCGCTGGGTGATCGTCGGCGCCGACCAGGGCACGGTCGAGGCATCCAATGGGGTTGTCATACAACCGGGATTCTCAGCGTTCGGCGCGCCGAAGGTCGATCGCATCGTCGTCTGCTCGGGCGGCAATGCGGACCTGCTTGTCGCCGACGATGCGGTTGCCTGGATGCGCAAGAGCCTGCGCGCCGGCGCTCACATAGGCGCAGTGGCCGACGCCGCCTTCTTCCTCGCCAGGGCCGGCCTGCTCGACGGCCATGCCTGCACCTTGCACTGGACCAGCCAGGCGGCATTCACCGAGGCCTTCCCGGATATCGAGCTCCGGCGCGATCTCTACGTCATCGACCGCAAGCGCTTCACCTCGGCCGGTGGCGTCGGCAGCCTCGACATGATGCTGGAGATCATCACCAACGATTATGGCGGCGAGCTCGCGGCGGGCGTTGCCGAATGGTTCGTGCACAGCCCCTTGCGTTCGAGCGTCGACCGCAAGCTGATGCCGCTCAGGCTGCGCACCGGCGTCCAGAACGAACTGGTGCTGTCGGCCATCGCCATCATGGAGGATGCGGTGGAAGAGCNGCTCGGCATGACGGAGCTGGCGGCAAGGCTCGGTGTCTCCTCCGACAAGCTGGAGCGCAATTTCCGCACTGAGCTCAGCATTTCGCCCAATGGATATTACCGGCGGCTCCGGCTGCGGCGCGCCGCCGACCTGTTGGCCCATTCGACGCTGATGGTGCGAGACGTGGCGCTGGCCTGCGGCTTCGCGTCCATGTCAAGTTTTGCCCGAGCGTTTCGCGAGGAGCATGGGCACGCGCCGAAGGCGATGCGGCGGCATTAGAGGGCGCTGCGCGCTAACGCGGTGAGATGCTGGCGGGACAGCGCCCCCCTCTGTCCTGCCGGACATCTCCCCCACACGGGGGGAGATCANAGGGCGGGCACGGTCAAATCGAAGCGTCATTTTCGAGATGTCGGCGGGACAGCGCCCCCCTCTGTCCTGCCGGACATCTCCCCCACACGGGGGGAGATCAGATGTCGCCTCGGCTTTCGCCAATCACCAACGTTGCAGGGCGAGCGGGACGCGAAAGCTGCTAATCTCCCTCCTTGTGGGGGAGATGTCCGGCAGGACAGAGGGGGGCGCGAAGGATCGCAACATTGCCCTTTGTATCCATGCCCTTCTTGCGGCATTTCGCACGACATCTGCGGATTCTCGCACAGACATTTTTCGGCGCATGGCTATGGTCTAGCCCTTCAGGAGGCGCACCCAATGAGCATCGTCGTTTTCGACCCCGACAGCACCGAGGATGTGGATTTCAAGGACCGCATGCGCCACCCGGTCGCGGCCGACTCCGCCGGCGGCATGTGGCTGTCGGATACCGAGCCGTCCTTCATCGATGCCGACGCCTTGCGCAAGGGCCGGCTGGCCAAGCTGCGCGGCTGGATGCGCGAGGCGGGCTATGGGGGCGTCGTTTTGTTCGACCCCTACAACCAGCGCTACGCAACCGGCTCGCGCAACATGTTCGGCTATTTCCTGCGCAACTCGACGCGGTATTTCTTCATCCCGACCGACGGGCCGATCGTGCTGTTCGAGTACCCGCAGAGCTACCATGTCTCGATGGTGCTCGACACGATCGACGAGGCGCGGCCGTCCAAGCTGGTGTGGTCTTCGGTGTCGGGCCGTGACGACGAAACCGCTGGTCCCTTCGCCGACGAGATCGCCGAGCTTTTGACGAAGCACGGCGGCGGCTCGATGAAGCTCGGGCTCGACCGCTGCAGCCATTTGCAGGCGCTGGCGCTGGAAAAGCGCGGCTGCGACGTCAGGGATTGCCAGGGCGAAATCCTGGGGGTGCGGGCGGTCAAGACGCCCGAGGAAGTCAAATGCCTGCAGGTGTCGATGGCCGGCGCGGAAGCCGCCGTCTACGCCGTGCGCGAGGCGATCAAGCCCGGCGTCTCCGAAAACGATCTGTTCGCCATCATGTATGGCGAGGTGATCCGCCAGGGCGGCGAGTTCATCGAGACGAGGCTGCTCACCTCGGGACAGCGCACCAATCCCTGGTTCAACGAGGCCAGCGGCCGCAAGATCCGGCCGGGCGAGCTTCTGGCGCTCGATACGGACACGATCGGCTGCTATGGCTATTATTCCGATTTTTCGCGCACCTTCCGCTGCGGGCCGGGCAAGCCGACCGGCTATCAGAAATCGCTTTACCGCATGGCACACGACCAGGTTCAGCACAACATTTCGATCGTCAGGCCGGGCATGGCTTTTCGCGAGATCGCCGAAAAGGCGTGGAAAATCCCGGACCGCTTCGTCGACCAGCGCTATACCTCGGTGATGCACGGCGTCGGCATGCATGGCGAGACGCCGTTCATAGCGCACGCCATGGACTATGAAACCTACGGCCGCGACGGTGTTGTCGTGCCCGGCATGGTGGTGAGCGTGGAAAGCTATATCGGCGAGAAAGGCGGCCGCGAGGGCGTCAAGCTGGAGGACGAGATCCTGATCACCGACACCGGCACCGAGCTTCTGTCGCGCTTTCCCTACGAGGATGAGTTTCTGGAGAAGCAGGTTTGATCGCAGCGTCCCTCACTAACGTCAGCGCGGTATCGCAAACCTTCGGGAATAGTCGCGGCAGCTATGCCTTCGTCATCCTAGGGCGAAGCAAGGAGCGCAGCGACGCGGCGCAGACTCTAGGATCCATGCCGGGACTCATCCGCGCCGCAACGGTGCAAGTTCTGCTCCGCCGCACTCTCCGACCAGCGTCACGGCATGGATCCTCGGGTCTCCGCGACGGAGCTTCGCTCCTGCTTCGCCCGTGGATGACGAAGGTGGGGAGGCACCGGCCAATCACCACTGTTGGCGCCACTTCGCTGAACGGAATAGCGTTGGTCGCGAACCAATGCCTATCCGCATGAAAAGCCGGATCTCGATCAAACGCGGCACGGTCGCCGCGGCGTTCATCGACCTCCAGGAAGAGCATCGGCAGGACAAGCGCTATCTGGTCGAAGGTTTTGGCGAGGTGCTTGCCAACGTCCAGCGCCTGCAGGCGGCGGCGCGGCGCAACTTCGTGCCGCTGTATCACTGGGCCTATATCGTCGATACCGCCAAGGCGCGTCCGTTCCATCCGCTCGACGCCGACGGCAAGTCCGCCTTTTCCGACAAGACCGATCCGCTGACGGAGATTTGCCATGAGGTGGCGCCCGCGGCCGGCGAGACGATGCTGGTCAAGACGCAGGCCAGCGCCTTCGGCGCCGGACCTGGCGCAACCGAACTCAAGGCGCGCGGCATCGAATGGCTGATCGTCGCCGGCGTCTGGACCGAGGCCTGCATCGACGCCACCGTGAAGGACGCGGTCGCATCCGGCTTTCGTGTGCTTCTGGTCAAGGATGCCTGCGGCAGCGGCAGTGCCGCCATGCACCAGACCGCCATCCTCAACCTTGCCAACCGGCTCTATGGCGGCGCCGTCACCAACACGATAGACGCGTGCCGGCTGATGGCGGGCGACACCGTCGATGCATGGCGGGTCGAGGGCTCGGTGCCGCTGCGCTTCACCTTTGAAAACGCCGAACGGCTCTACGGCGAGCTCTGAGAGATGGGCACGGTCCACAAGCTCAAGATCGCCAGGCGGGGGAAATACGCCACCCTGCTCGATCCGGCGCTGTGGGAGTATATCGACCTGGTCAATGACTGGTTCCCGCCAGAAATCGCCGAACTTCCGATCGCCGAGCAAAGGTCGGTCTATGATGCGATGTGCCGCGCCTTCCATCAGGGTTGTCCCAAAGGGGTTTCGGCCAGCGGCGGCATCATCGCCGCCGATGCAGGGCACGCCATCCCGATCCGCTACTACCGGATGGCGGGCAAGCCCGTGCGCGCCGTCATCGTCTACTATCATGGCGGCGGCTTTGTGCTTGGCGGGCTCGACAGCCATGACGACATCTGCGCCGAGATCTGCGCCGGCACCGGTTTCGACGTTGTCTCGGCCGACTACCGGTTGGCGCCGGAGCATCCGCACCCGGCCGCCTTCGACGACGCGCTGACCGTGTTCGAATGGGCGGCGGTGACAACGGACCTGCCGATCGTGCTCGTTGGCGAAAGCGCCGGCGGCAACCTTGCCGCCGCGGTCGCGCACGCCTCGCGCCGCCACCTGCGCCGGGCGGTCGGCCAGGTGCTGATCTATCCCGGCCTCGGCGGCGACGAGAGTGCCGGCTCCTATGTCGAACATGCCGACGCACCGCTGTTGACACTGCGCGACATCGCGTTCTACCGCACCATTCGCGCTGCCCCGGCACAGTCGCCCGACGACCCGACTTTTTCGCCGCTGAGCGACAATGACTTCTCCGGCCTGCCGCCGACTGTCATCATCACCGCCCAATGCGATCCGCTGTCATCGGACGGCGAGACCTATCGCGACCGCATCGTTGCGGCAGGCGGCCGCGCCTGGTGGTATGAGGAGAACCGCCTCGTGCACAGTTTTCTGCGCGCCCGCAAAAGTGTTCAGCGCGCCGGCGAGGCGTTCGCGTGCACGCTTGCAGCCATCGCCGCCGTCGCCGTGCTCGGCAAGAACGACGAAGCGCTGATCTCCCCCCTCGTGGGGGAGATNGGGGGAGATGGCCGGCAGGCCAGAGGGGGGCGCGAAGGATCGCGGCCCTTCAATATCCTAAATCAGCGCAACGATTATCTGTGAGGATACTCCAGTCGGCAGACGGGATGGCGGGACAGCGCCCCCTCTGTCCTGCCGGACATCTCCCCCACAAGGGGGGAGATTGGCAGTCTACCTCTGCGGAGCAGTGCACAAGAATTGCGGAAAAGAGAACATTTCCCTGGGTGGGCCCGCTTTATCATCACCTGCTCAGGCAACGGCGCGCCCGATGGTCGCCTCCGCCCCCAGCGGAGACGGACCGTCGGGGCGCCCAACAAAAGAGGGAACGACGATGAAATTCATGCTGACCGACCGCAATTTGCACCCGCAGGCGAAGCCCGTTGCCGACGATTTCAGGAAAGGCGGCGTCAACCGGCGCGAATATCTTGCCATCATGGCCGGCTTCGGCGTCAGTGCTGCCGGAGCGCTGGCGCTGGGCGGCCTCAGCGCGTCGCCTGCCCGGGCCCAGGAGCCGAAGCGCGGCGGCACCTTGCGCGTCGCCATGAACGTCAAGGGGTTCAAGGATCCGCGCACTTTCGACGGTGTCGAAATGTCCAATGTGGCGCGCCACTGCAACGAATATCTGGTGCGCTGGAACCGCGACTTCACCTTCGAGCCGTGGCTGCTCGAAAGCTGGGAAACCAGCGACGACGCCAAGACGCTGACGCTGCATGTGCGCAAGGGCATCGCCTGGTCGAATGGCGACGCCTTCAACGCCGATGACGTCATCCACAATCTCAACCGCTGGTGCGACGCTTCCGTCCCCGGCAATTCGGTCGCCGCGCGCATGGGCGCGCTGGTCAATGCCGACACCAAGAAGCCGGTCGATGGCGGCATCGAGAAGGTCGACGATTTCACCGTAAAGCTCAATCTGCCGAAACCCGACATTTCGCTGATCGCAGGGATGGCCGACTATCCCGCGCTGATCATGCACCGCTCCTATGAGGGCGGCGACGATCCGATGAAGGCGCTGGCGATCACCACCGGACCCTGCGAACTGGTCAGCTGGAATGCCGAGACAAGTGCTGAGGTGAAGCGCAAGGACAAGCCCTGGTGGAAGGGCGACTTCTACCTCGACGGCATCAAATGGGTCGATTACGGCTCCGACCCCAACGCGACGCTGTCGGCGTTCGAATCCGGCGAGATCGACACCGACCATGAGACCGCGTCCGACGCCGTGTCGCAGACCGAGCAGATGGGCTTGTTGAATTCCGAGATCGCCACCGGCTCGACCATCGTTGCCCGCTTCAATGTCGGCAACGCGCCTTATGACGACGTCAAGGTGCGCCGCGCCGCCCAGCTTGCGGTCGACAATTCGGCCGTGCTGGCGCTCGGCCTCGGCGGCCGCGGCAAGCCTGCCGACAATCACCATGTCGGCCCGATGCACCCGGAATTTGCCGATATCGGCCCGGCCAAGCGCGACACGGAACAGGCCAAGAAATTGCTCGCCGAGGCCGGCAAGACGGACCACGAATTCGAGCTGATCTCGGTCGACGTCGAATGGCAAAAGAGCACCGGCGATGCGATCGCCGCGCAGATGCGTGAGGCCGGCCTGAAGATCAAGCGAACCGTGCTGCCCGCCGCGACCTTCTGGAACGACTGGAGCAAATACCCCTTCTCCACAACCGAATGGCTGGGCCGCCCGCTCGGCGTCCAGGTGCTGGCGCTCGCCTACAAATCGGGCGCCGCCTGGAACGAAAGTGCTTACGCCAGCAAAGAGTTCGACGAACTCCTCGACAAGGCGCTGGCAACGCCGGACGCCGCCCAGCGCAAGGAGATCATGGCCAGGATCGAGCAGAATTTGCGCGATGCCGGCATCATCATCCAGCCCTACTGGCGCTCGGTCTACCGCACCTATCGCAAAGGCGTGCAAGGCTGCGAACAGCACCAGTCGCTGGAACAGCATTTTGAGAAGGTGTGGCTGGAGGGCTGATCCTTCGGGGACGCCGCATACCGGCTGGCACCTGAGCGGTATGTCGCTCAGGTAGATACCTGCAGCGCACTCCGAGCATTTACGACGGTGTCTGTCTTGACGCGGCGACCGTGGATCGGTCTGGTGTGTCGACGAGGCGCCGCTGTGGGCTCGCGTCATTCCGGAGAATACACATGCGCGCCCGTTGGGCTTTCATTCTTGCACCCATTATTCCGGCGATCCTGCCCGGCTACAATTGGCATGCGAACCACCCTGAGACGGGGCCGTTGTCGGGCTTCATCTTCGTAACCCTTGTTTTCTATGTTGTGGAGGCGGTGGTAGGAATTCCGGCCTTCTATGTCCTGACCCGACGGCGCTGGGAGTTTTTTTGGGTATACGTCGTCGTTGGCTTTCTGGCAGTTTTTGTTCCAGCGTTTGTCTTCGGCCTCAGTAAGTGGAGTCCTCCATTGGGAATCGGCGGAGTTCTCTATGCATGCTCCTTCATAGGGATACTCGGTGGCGCTACAGGGCTGATCTTCTGGTTTTTGGTGCGCCCAGACAAGGACCCTGTCGAACAGATTGCTTCGCACTTTACCTAGGTCAGCACCCCAAGATTGAGTTCAAGGCCTGATAGACTTTGGCCGCGATATTTTGCACGAGAACGCATGGACCACTTCGACCTCGGCACCTATCGCCGTCCAATCTCCACCGCCTCGGCCGAGACGCAGCGCTGGTTCGATATCGGGCTGAACTGGTGCTACGGCTTAAACCATGAGGAAGGCATAAAGTGCTTCGAGAAGGCGCTGGAGACAGATCCTGATTGCGCCTTCGTGCATTGGGGCATCGCCTATGCCGCCGGGCCTTTTTACAACCTCACCTGGAACGAGCACGGCAAGGACGAGGCAGACCGTGCGGCCAAACGCTGCTTCGACCATGTCCAGCTCGCGCGGGATGTGGCGATCACCTCGTCGTGCCTGTGTCGGACGAGCGCGGAGGCGGGGCCAAGCTGTTGTCACTGAAATCCCCGCCGCCCGACCAGCCGAGTCGGCTTCGCCTTCTAAGAGAAAATCTCCGCCAGTTCGTCTACGCTGGTGCCTTCCCTAACCTGGCGCAGTTCAACATAGGCGACCGCAATGGCCACCGATGCCACCGTGGACACGACCGTCGCGATAAGGACGCTTCCGATAGCGCCGAAAATCAGGGCGACCGTCGAGAGGCCGCTGAAGAAAGCGAAAATCAGGCCGATCAGCAAGGCAAACATCATCTGGAAGGCAAGCGCCGCCAAAAACAGGATCAGAAAGACACCGAACATCGGCCAGCGGCTGCCCTTTGTCAGAGCACGGCTGCGCGACATCGCGCCAAACATGCCAAGCCGCTCCTGCATCAGCACCGGCACGGAAACCGATATGCCGAGCAGCCACCTGATGCCGGCAACGAGCAACACCACGAAGGCAATGATCGCTCCGAAGATCGGCACCAACATTCCGGCGATGCCCATCACGATGAGGCCAAGGATCATGGCCAAAAAGACAATCAGCCCCACCCCCAGCGTCGGGAATATGCTGCGCAAGGCTATCTGGATGCAGTCGCCGATCGCCGGGCGCTTGCCGTTCAGGTCCTCTATCGTCGCTTGCACCAGCGAGGACTGGAACAACAGCGCGCAAACGAAATAGATCAGGCTTAAAACGAGCGATAAGAACGAGCTGCTCATAATGACCCACTTCGCGCCGAGTGGAGGTGCGGCGATGTAGCCGTTGGGGCCGCCATTCCAGTGGTTCGACAGATTGAGCGCAACTGCTGGGAGGACCAGGAAAAGCGCCGCCAAAGCAATCATCAGACCGGGATTGCGGTCGATCACGGCGAAGGTGTTGTTGAAAACCCTGCCGATCTGGAACTTCTCAAGCCGCGCCGACGCCGTCGATGCCACGATTACCCCTTCCGGCCCGAGCTAGATCCCGGCCAATCGCGCCAACATGACTGGCTGTTCTCGGGCCAAAACCTTCGTTACGAGAAGATCTCCGCCAGTTCGTCGACGCTGGTGCCTTCCCTGACCTGGCGCAGCTCGACATAGGTGACGGCAATCGCCACCGAAATCACCGCCGAAACGATTGTCGACAGCAGGCTGCTTCCGATGGCAGCGGCAATGAGACCGGTCGTGCTGATCCCGCCGCTCGCAATAGCAGCCTGAAACAGCAAGGTGAAAACCACTTGTAGCCCTATCGCAACAATGCCGAGGACCAGAAACAGCGCGAATATCCGCCAGCGGCTTCCCTTCGTCAGCGCCCTGCTTCGCGAAATCGAGGCGAAGACGCCAGGCCTTTCCTGAACTGCGACGGGCACAGCCACCGATATGCTGATCAGCCACATGGCTATGGGGATGAGCGACAGAAGTGCAATCACACCGCCGACGATGGGGATGGCCATGGTGATGACCGTTAATATCATCGCCACCAGAAACATTGCCACGATGATCACAAGACCAATTCCGAGCGTGGGGAGGAAGCTGCGCAGGGCTATCTGAATGCAATCGCCAATCGACGGGCGCTTGCCGTTCAAATCTTCGATTGTCGCTCGTACCAGCGCCGCCTGCGCCAGAAAGGCCAAGATCAGGAGCACCAGGCCGGCAATCATCGAAACGGCACCATAGCCCGCCATAGCCGATTGCTCGAAGCTCGCCCCAGGTACTGCTATCTTTGCAATCTGTCTAAAGCTCCAGATGTTGTACAGCAGCGCAGGCAGCGTCGAAAAAAGGCCGACGATGGCGGCAAGTGGGACGAAGCTGCGTCCGATTACCGAAAACGTATTGCTGAAAGCCCTGCCGACGCTGAACCGTTCCGGCCGCTCGCTCGCGATTGACGTCATGTTACATTCCCCCCGACTAATGGATACCCGAAATCAGAAAGTATAAATCACCGATATTGATACTTGCGGTTGCCGCCGCTTGCAATTGCCTTGGCGTATTGCCAGTGTCGGCCCGCGAACCGCAGGTTGCATGGGGGCGAAAAGGTGACTGCTGCACAGCCGGACGCTGCGCAAGCCGAATGGCTGGCCAAACTGCACAAGCAGTTGCTGTCGGACGATTCGATCCAGTTCGACCTGCCGGCCTACGTACAGCCCAAGACGCCTGAGTGGCTAAAGCCGCTGGGCGAGTTCCTGAAATCGCTCGGCCCGTACATGATCTACCTGTTCTGGGGGGCCGTGATCACAGGTGCCGCAATCATTCTGCTGCTGATTTTCCTTGAGGTGAAAGGCGTCGCCTGGCGCCTGCCCTGGTGGCGCCAAAAGAGCGTGACCGAGGCGGAAGCGACATGGCACCCCGACGTTGGCGCCGCGCAGGTCCTGCTGTCGGAAGCCGATGCGCTGGCCGCCCGGGGCGAGTATGACGAGGCGGTGCATCTCCTGCTGCGCCGCAGCGTTGCCGACATTGCCGGCCGCCTGCCCGACTTCCTGCGCCCGTCGCTGACCGCGCGCGATATCGCGGGAGCGGCGTCGCTGCCAACGCGGGCGCGTGGCGCCTTTACCCAGATCGCGCGCATCGTCGAGGCGGCGTTGTTCGCGCGCCGGCCGGTCGGGCCCGAGGGCTGGCAGGAGGCGCGCAGCGCCTATGAGCGATTCGTCTTCAGGGATGCCTGGACGTGAGCGACGCGACAGCCGACATCGCCCAGCAGGAGCCGTTCAGCCGCAGGTCGCTGTTCTGGGGCATTTTCGCCAGCCTGCTCGCGGCCGCAGGCTTCTTCCTGTTGTCCACCTATGCGCCCGACTTTCGCCAGCCGAGCGTCGGTGGCGCAACCCCGCTGTCGAAGAGCGGCATCGGCTATGCCGGTCTGGCGCAATGGCTGAAGCTGACCGGCGAAGCGCCCGACATGGCGCGGTCCGACAGCGATCTCGAGACCGAAATGCTGCTGATCGTCACCATTTCACCCGACAGCGACCCGGATGCGCTTGCCAACATCATCAAGCTTCGAAAGGGCCTGGATACGCTGTTCGTTCTGCCCAAATGGGCGACCTTGCCGCTGTTCCAGCATGAGGGCTGGGAGATGAAGATCCAGCGACTGCCGGACGTCGTGGTCAACGACTGGCTCGGCCGCATCGCCAAGGCCAAGCTCGGCGAAGGTGAGACCACGGTCAAGCAACTCGACGTCTCAGGGCAAGTGGTCAGCGTTCCCGACCAGTTGCAATGGGTGGCCGACGAACACCCGCTGATTGCCGCCGGCAACGGCAAGGCCGTGCTGACCGAGGTCGAAGACGAGCGGTTCTACATTCTGACGGACCCCGATCTCATCAATAACGCTGGCTTGAAAGATCCCGACAAGGCGGCGGCGGCGCTCAAGCTGATCGAGCTCCTCCAGCCCGAAAAGGGTGCCGTCATGTTCGACCTGACGCTGCATGGCGTCGGGCGAAAATACGATCTCGCCAAGCTTCTGGTCGAGCCGCCCTTCCTGGCGCTGACGCTGACCATCCTGGCGGCGGCGGCACTTGCCTTCCTGCATGGCCTTGGCCGGTTCGGGCCGCCGCGGGCCGATCAGCGCGCCATCGCCTTCGGCAAGCGCGCGCTGGTCGATACCACGGCGATGCTGTTGCGCCGCGCTGGCCGGCTGGAGGAACTGGGCGACCGCTATGGAGCACTGGCACGCGTGCGCGCCGGCGCGCTGCTCGGCGCGCCGCACGGTTTGCAGGGCGAAGCGCTCGACCGCTGGCTCGATTCCCGCGACAAGGACGAAGCCAGCGGTTTCACGACCCGCCTGCAAGCTGCGAACGCGGCAAAGACCCTGACACAAATGCATGATGCAGCCGAAAAGCTGCACGACTGGACGGCAAGGAGGCTCGGTGAACGTCGATGATGTGAAGGCCCTGGCGACACAGATCAGGGAAGAGGTGGCCAAGGCCATCACCGGGCAACACGATACGGTCGATCTGATGCTGACGGCATTGTTCGCCGGCGGGCATATATTGCTCGAAGGACCGCCGGGCACGGCCAAGACGATGACGGCGCGCTGCTTTGCCCAGGCGCTGGGGGTCGCCTATGGCCGTATCCAGTTCACGCCCGACCTGATGCCCGGCGATATCGTCGGTTCCAACATCTACAATTTCCAGACCGGGCAATTCACGCTGACGCGCGGCCCGATCTTCTGCGACCTTTTGCTCGCCGACGAAATCAACCGCACGCCGCCCAAGACCCAGGCCGCCCTTTTGGAGGCGATGCAGGAACATGCCGTCACCTTCGACGGCACCACCCATGCGCTCGGCCCGAACTTCATGGTGGTGGCGACGCAGAACCCGATCGAGCACCAGGGCGTCTATCCCCTGCCCGAAGCCCAGCTCGACCGTTTCCTGTTCAAGCACCGGGTGAGCTACCCCGGCCCGGAAGAGGAAAAGGCGATCATCATCCACCATGGCGGCGGCACCGCCTCGCACGACATCAAGCAGTACGGCATCAAGGCCCAGGCCGACCGCAAGACGCTGGAAAAGGCGTTGGCGACCGTCGGCGAGGTTACGCTGGTCGATGATGTCGTCGACTATATCGCCAGGCTGGTGCGGGCCACGCGCGCCAGCCCCGATCTGGAAGTCGGCGCCAGCCCGCGTGCGGGCGCCATGCTGGCGAGAGCCGCACGCGCCCGGGCAGCGCTCGACGGGCGCGCCTATGTCATCCCCGACGACGTCAAGGCGCTTGCCGTGCCGGCGCTGCGCCATCGCGTGATCCTGTCGCCGGCGGCGCAGATCGACGGCCGCCTGGTCGAGCAGATCGTCACCGACCTTGTCGACCAGACGGAAGCGCCACGTTGATCTATCCGAGCGGCCGGGCAGTCTGGGCAGGTGCGGCAGGTGCAATACCGGCCTTCCTGATCGCGCTCGCACTGCCGTCGCTGTGGTATCTCGGCCTGTTGTGGATCTGCGTGCTGCTTGCTTTCCTGGCCGTGGACGCCGCCGCCGGGCGCGGACGGGCTTCCCTGGATGCCAGCATCCATGCCCCGCCGCAAGTCAGCGTCGGCGGCCAGTTCACCGTCAATGTCACCGCCAGGCTCAGCGGACGGCCGCGCGCGGTGCAGGCGCGTCTCGGCCATGACGAGCGGCTGGAACCGCTGG
>NZ_AYVK01000040.1:0-54207 GCF_000503155.1 Mesorhizobium sp. LSJC285A00 | reverse complement strand
CGGCATGGCGCGCCCACTCAAGGGCTGCGCGCGCGGCCTTCGTCTTCAGGCGCCGCATGGCGATGCCGGCAACCGCGAGTTCATGCGCGGCGCGTGAGGCCGGCGGAAGCGGCGACGGATCGAGCCCAGCCAGCACGTCTTCAGCCTCGTCGAGGCGGCCGATCAGCAGCAGGCGGCGCACTTTGAGATGCCCGGCATGCGCCGCGTTCAGCCGGTCGCCATGCTTTTCCAATGTCGACCGCGCCGCGTCGAGCGCCTTGGACGGCCAGCCGAGATCACGCGAAACAAGTGCGATCTCGGCTTCGGCGACAACGCACCTGGCGCGCGCCACCGCCTCCTTTGGACCGAAGGCACGGCCGGCCCTACGCAACAGTACTTTGGCGCGATCGAAATCGCCGAGCTGCGCCATGGCAATGCCGCGCAACGCCAGCGCCGGGGCATCCTCGCGCAAGGCGACGCGGTCGAGTGCCGCCAGCGGATTGCCCGCCGCCAGCGCCAGCCCTGCCGCGGTGATCAGCGAGTCCATGCAAATCCCGTCACATTTGTAACTCCCACCGCTCCCCTTATCGGCCCTAACTTAAGTCACCACCGCCAAGCAGCAAGCCGCGGACGGCGACCTAGCCATCTGGACTGGTTGAAGACGCCCAGGCCTGCGTTGACGGCAATATTCGCATTCGCTAGCCTGAGCATCTCAGACAGTCGCGTTAAGCTTCTCAATAAGGAAAAACCGACCATGCCTGCTTCCGAGAACTTCGAGCCCACCGTGCGGCCTCGCCACCCCTGCTGCGGTGGCCCGCCTGCAAATGCCGTCACATTTGTAACTCCGCCCTCGCCGCCTCGCGGCCCTAGCCTGCCTCACGATCAACAGGCAACGACAAGCCACAACGGCTCAACAACTGGCAAAGGAAACAAGCAATGACCAAGCACGTGGCAATGAAGACCCCACCGGTCGTTTCAAGGCAAGAATGGGAAGCCGAGCGCGAAAAGATGCTGGTGAAGGAAAAGGCAACGATGCGCGCCAGGGACGCGCTGTCGGCCGAGCGCCGGCGCATGCCATGGATGGAAGTAGACAAGGCCTATGTGTTTGAAGGTCCCAACGGCAAAGCGAGCCTGCTCGATTTGTTCGAGGGCCGGCGCCAGTTGATCGTCTACCGCGCCTTCTACGAACCCGGCGTCCACGGCTGGCCCGAACATGCCTGCCGCGGCTGTTCGCTCGGCGCCGACCAGGTCGGCCATCTCGCCCATCTCAACGCCCGCAACACCACGCTTGCCTATGCCTCCCGCGCGCCGCAGGCCGACATTGCCAGCTTGAAGCAGCGGATGGGTTGGGAGATGCCCTGGTACACAATCACCGACAGTTTCGACAAGGATTTCGGCGTCGACGAATGGCACGGCCACAACGTGTTCATCCAGGACGGCAAGAAAGTGTATCGCACCTACTTCATCAACAACCGCGGCGACGAGCAGATGGGCACGGTCTGGAGCTACCTCGACGCAACGCCGCTCGGCCGCCAGGAAATCTGGGAGGATTCGCCCGAAGGCTATCCGCAGACCGAGCTCTACAGCTGGTGGAACTGGCACGACAATTACGACGCCGCACCCGACAAGACGTGGGAGGAAGTGTCGGCGGCCAGCGAAGCCGCGTTCCGCAACAAGGACGGCAAGTAAGGACCTGGAGCGGCGCCCATCCAGCTTGGTTTCCTGTCCCTCACGGGACAGGAAACCCGGGCATTGATCATCAAGGGATTACGACCATGAGCGATATCGGCACAGGGACCGACAGTGAGGTCCCTAAACGCTCCGATGCAGTTTCTCTCCGCACCGCCGACTGGCTGTGCCTCGCCGCGGCCCCTGTTTTCGCCGTGATGGCGCTGCTTACCTGCATTCACGCTGGCGACGGCGTCATGTCGTGCCTGGGGGCCGATGCCTCCCCGCTCACCGGCATGCCGCTGATGTATCTCTTGATGAGCGCCGTCCATCTGGCGCCTTGGCTGCGCGTGATTTCCGGCCGGCCGGTCCGGCGATAGGCTGGACCGCCGCCGCCATGCTAACGCTCTTTACGTCGGAGAGAGACTATGAAGCTGGTCAGGCTGAGAGCGCCGGGCGGGTTGGACAAGCTCGACCTGGTCGAGGTGGATCAGCCCCGGCCTGGGCCGGGAGAAATGCTGGTCAGGATTCGCGCCTGCGCGCTGAACATGCGCGACGATTTCGCCGTACAAGGCAAGGTGCCGCTCGCCGAAGGCCGCGTGCCGCTGTCGGATGGCGCCGGCGAGGTGATCGCGATCGGTGACGGCGTCGACACGTTCAAGCCGGGCGACAGCGTCGTCAGTGTTTTCTACCCCTGGTGGCTGGCCGGCGACATGAGATCCGATACAAGCCGCGACATTCCCGGAGACAGTTTCGACGGCTTCGCCAGCGAGTATGTGTGCATGCCGGCGCACGCATTCACCAGGGCGCCGGCGGGCTATACGCATCTCGAGGCGGCAACGCTGACCTGCACGGGCGTCACCGCCTGGCGCGGGCTGGTGACATGCGGCAAGGTAAAGCCCGGCGACACGGTGCTGATCCTTGGCACCGGCAGCGTGTCATTGTTTGCGCTGCAATTTGCCAAGGCCGCCGGCGCAAGGGTCATCGCCACCTCGTCCGATGAAGGGAAGCTGGAGAAGCTCAGACGACTCGGGGCCGACAGCGTCATCAACTACAAGGCGGTGCCGCAGTGGGGCGGCAGGGCCAGGGAACTGACGGACGGACGCGGCGTCGATCATGTGATCGAGGTCGGCGGACCGGCGACGCTGGCGCAGTCGATAGCGGCCTGCCGGACAGGCGGGCATATCGCACTCATCGGCGTCCTGACCGGCTTTGCAGCAGAAGTTTCAATCCCGGCGCTGTTTTCAAACCAGATCCGCATCAGCGGAATTTCCATCGGCAGCAAAGCCGACCAGCAGGACATGATCCGTGCGATAGAGGTCAACCGCCTGAAGCCTGTCATCGACAGCAGCTTTCCACTGCAGGATATCGCCGCCGCCTTCAGGCACTACGAAGCGCAAAGGCATTTCGGCAAGGTCTGCCTCGAGCTTTAGATCCTGCGATCGGCATTCCTACCCAGCGGCCGGCGCCAGCGTCCCGCTTGCCATCAGGCCCCAGAGCTGATCGGCGGTCAGCTGTTTGGCCGAGCCGTCGTAAGCCACCCTGCCGAGGCTGAGCACGACGATCCTGTCGGCCAGCGCCCTGACCGTCGACAGGTCGTGCGTGACCAGGATGACGCCGGTGCCGCTGGCGGCGATCGAACGGATCAGCTTGACGACCTGCGCGGTCTGCTTGACGCCGAGCGCGGCGGTAGGCTCGTCGAGGCAGATCAGCTTGACGTGATCGGCAAGCGCGCGGGCAATGGCGATGGACTGCCGCTGGCCGCCCGACAGCGAGCGCACCAGAACGTTTTCGTCGCGAAGCGTGACGCCCAGCGCGGCAAGCCGGGCACGACACTGCTCGGCGGCCTTTCGGTCGTCGCGAACCGGGAAGACACCGAGCCAACGCCGCGTTTCCTCACGCCCGAGGATCATATTGTGGGCGACGCTGAGGTTCGGGCAGAGCGCCAAATCCTGATAGACGGTCTCCAGGCCGGCGCCGCGTGCATCCTGCGGGCTCCTGAAGGAAATCGGCTGGCCCTCGAGGGTCATCGCGCCGGCATCGGGCTGGATGGCGCCCGAAATAATCTTCACCAGCGTCGACTTGCCGGCGCCATTGTCGCCGAGCAGACAGACGATCTCGCCTTTGCCGACCGTGAAACTCGCCTCTTCCAATGCCGTCAGCGCGCCGTAGGATTTGCGGGCGCCGGCAATCGAGAATGCCGGACCTTGCGGGGCCTCTCCATTGCCCTCCGTCACGGCAGGGCCGGCCGAGGCGACGGCACCATTGTCCGCCACCGTGAAGTTGGTCGCGGCGGCCCGAGCGCGCCGGCCGCGAAAACCGATCGCAGCCTGGTCGGCCACCAACGCCAGCAACAGCATGCTTCCCACCGAAATGGATTGCCACCATGATTGCAGGCCGACGAAGATCAGTCCTGCATTGAGGATGCCGATGGTGGCAACGCCGATGGCGATGCCGAGCGGCCGGCCGGAGCCGCCGGAAAAAGCGACGCCGCCAAGGATCGCGGCGGTGAGCACGTCGAGCTCGAAGCGAACGCCGATGGTCGGCGTGATGCTGCCGAGACGACCGGCGATCAGAACCGAGACCAGGCCGATCAGCAAGCCATTGGCGGCGTAGAGGCCAACCACCGTGCGCCCCACCGGAATGCCGCAGAGTTCGGCTGCGCGCGGGTCGCCGCCTATGGCGTAGAGCCTCAAGCCGGTGACCGTGCTGGTCAAGATAAAGGCTCCGATGACAAAGACAGATGCGGCGATGATCACGGTGTACTGGATGCCGAAGATCTTGCCCCGCCCCAATTCGAGCAGAGCCTCGGGAAAACCATAGACCGCGGTGCTGGAGACGACGAAGGCAAGGCCGCCATAGAGCGCCAGCATCGCCAGCGTGACGATCAACGGCGAGATGCTCAGCCTGCGCACCAGCAGACCGTTGAGCAGACCGAGCAAAAGGCCGAGACCCAGGCCGACGCAGATTGCCAGCGGCGCGCTCTGCGTCGCCACCGCAACCTTGGCAGTGATGATGCCGATCAAGGCGACCATGCTGCCGATGGAGAGGTCGACATAGCCGGCGATCAGCAGCGCGGAGGTGCCGAGCACGGCGATCAGGATCGAGGTCGAGTTGACGCCGATGACGACGAAATTGTCGAGGCTGAAGAACGATTTGTTCAACAGCGAGAAGGCGATGATCAAGCCCAGCGCGACCAGCGCCAGCCCGATGCGGCCAGACGCTTCGCCCGGCGCCTTGACGCCCGGCAGCAAGGATGAAAACCGGCCCGTTTGCAGCGGTGTCGTCCCCGTTCGAAGGCTGTCTGTGCTCATGCTTGCCTCTCACTGAAGCGGGCGGTTTCAGGTCAGGCTGAACCGCCCGTATCGCGCGGGAAAAACAGGCGCTACTTTGCCTCGGATGACCAGGGGAAATTCACATACTGGTCGCGCGTATCGTAGCAAATGTTGCCGTACATCCTGAGATAGATGTCGCGGCGCTTCGGTCCTTGTAGACCGCGGCCGGGTCGGCGACATCGGCCTCGTACTGGGCCATGTAGTCGCTGGTCAGCGCCACGGGCAGGATATCCATCGCCTGCGGGATGCTCTTGCCCTCCAGCCAGTCGGCCGCGTGCTGGCCCATGGCATAAGCGAAGACTGGCGACGCCAGGCTGGATGCTTGCCTTGTAGGGACCGCCGCCTTTCTTGATCGCGGCGACTGCCTCCGGTTCGCCGTCGATGCCGCCAAGGAACTGGTCCGGCCGCGCCTTGCCCGCCGCTTCCAGGGCAGCCAGCGCGCCGAGCACGACCGTGTCGGCGCCGAGCACGACATCGACGTCGGGATGGGCCTGGAGAATGGTGCTCATCGTGGCAAAGCCGCCTTCCTTGTTGACGGGATTGGGTGAGATGTCGGCGACGATGGTGACATCAGGCATGGCCTTGAAGATGTCGCGCATGGCGGCAAAGCGCGGCGCCAGGAATTCCATGCTGTCATGGGACAGGATGACGACATTGGCCTTGCCGCCGAGCTTGTCCTTTATGTAGGCTGCGGCCGCTTCGGCCAGCACCTTGCCGGTCTCGTATTGCGGCGCATTGAGCAGCGACGTGGCTGGCGGCGGCACGATGGTGCCGACATAGGCGCCCGACCAGATAAGCTCCTGCAGGCTGCGGCTCATGGAGGCCGGGTCCACAGGCGCCGCCACCAGACCGCCGATCTTGGAGGCGAGAAACAATTGCACCTGCTCGACCCCCTTGGCGGCGTCATTGTTGGCAAGCGCGCGGCGATATCCCAGCCCGCGATCCTTGGCGGCGGCGGCCAGGCCGCGGTCGACGCCCTGCATGAATTCACGCTCGTTATCCTGCGCGAAGGCCAGCACCTTGTTCAGGCCGGGCGGTGGGCTGCAGGCCGGCGCCTTCGGATCGAACGGCGCAAATACCGCCGGCTTGGTGAGCCCGGCCGGGCCGTCCTGCGCGCCTGCCAGAATGGTACCGCCCGCGAGCACACCGGCAACGCCGAGCAGCGTCGCCAGCATCATGTTCCTGTCAGATCGCATTTCACTTCCTCCCTGTCGTTGATTGTTGCCGCGCATCGCAAGCCTCGCGGTCGCTACTCTTCCCAGTCTCCCCAGATACCCACCTTCCCGCTCGCAAGTCAAAACTTTTTCCAGTGGAATTAATTAATCAGAGATAGTCGGGTGACTCGCCCACGCGATCACGCCTTGCCGATCAGCGACTGGACGACTTTGGCCAATTCCGTGCCGAGCACGCGATGCGCGTCGCTGTCGAGGTGAATGCCGTCTACCGCGCTCGACTCGACGACATCGCCGGCGTTGAAGAACGCGGCGCCGGCGCGCCGGGCGGCATCACGGAACAAGCCGGCAAAGTGCATCGACTTTGAAGCGCCGCCCAGGAACATCTGGCCGAACCAGTCGACCTCCAGCATCGGCGGCGGCGCAACAATCAGGACCGCGGGCGCCACGCCTGCGGGGCCAGCTTCGCTGCGCAGCACAATTCTGGCCAAGATCTCAATAGAATCAGCGACATCATTCGGCGTTACCGAGAACCTATGCTTGAGATCGTTGGTGCCGAGCATAAGGATGACGAGGTCGAGCGGCATATGCGTTTCCAGGCACACCGGGAGCGATTTGAGCCCGTTCTTGTGGAGACCTTCGATCGGATCGTCGTGCACGGTGGTGCGCCCGCCCTGCCCTTCTTCGATCACATCCCATCCGCTGCCGAGCTGGCGGCGCATGATGCCCGGCCAGCGCCGGTCGGGCGTGAAGCGGTGCCGTCCGACCCGGGCCAGGGTGGGAATGGCGCCATAGGTATTGGAATCGCCAAAGCACATGATGGTCCGGGTCTGCGTCACGGCATTGCTCCTCCAGGCCTGCATACTTTGAACGACAGCGGGCCGGCCGGCGTCAACTACATTTTTCCATCGGGTGGATTTAAATGTTGCCTTGCCAGGCCCGCATTGCTACGTCAGCGCTTTGATCGGCTCGCCTTGCGGCCAACCTCCTTGCGCAGGGGAAAGCGTGACCGGCACCAGCTTCTTCAGTCTCGAAAAGATCGCCGAGGGCCGCAGCGGCGGAACCACGCAGGCCGAGAGCCGCGTCTACAACGAACGCCTGATCGTCTCGCTGATCCGCCGGCACGGCCAGCTGGCAAAGACCGATTTGACGCGGCTGACCGGGCTGGCCGCGCAAACCATCACCACCATCGTCAACCGCGCCGCCGACAACAAGCTGCTGCTGCGCCTGGAGCCTTTGCGCGGACGGCTGGGGCAACCCTCGGTTCCCTATGCGTTGAACCCGAAAGCCGCGTACGCCTTCGGCCTCAAGGTCGACCATCGCAGCGCCGATGTCGCCCTGGTCAATTTCGTCGGCGACGTGATGGCGTTCGAACGCACACTGTTCGACTATCCGACGCCCGTCGAGGTGATGAAATTCGCCAAGGGCGCCATCGCGCGCATGTGCCGCAAGCACAGATCGATAGAGCAAGACCGCATCGCGGGTCTTGGCATCGCCTCGCCATTCCATCAGTGGAACCTGAGCGAAGAGGGCGCGGTGCCGGCGAGCAGGCTGGATGCCTGGAGGGAAATCGACATTCGCGCCGAACTGGACCGGGCGTTCGACTGGCCGGTGTTCCTCTACAACGACGCCACGGTGTCGGCCGCGGCCGAACTGATGTTTGGCGCCGGCGGATCGCGCGCCGACTTTCTCTATGCCTATGTCGGGCACTTCATCGGCGGCGGCCTGGTGCTCGATCATCACTTGTTCCCCGGCCGCAACAAGCTGGCCGGGGCGCTGGGCGACATGCCGGTGCCCGCGCCGGGGCGCAAGGGCGACCGGATGACCCCGTTGCTGCGCGTCGCTTCGCTGCATTCGCTGGCCGGCAAGCTCAACGACCAGGACAATGGGGACGAGGGCGCCGGCCGCATCTGGTCGTCGCCCGACGACTGGGGCGACCTTGGAGAGCCGCTCACCGCGTGGATCGATGAGGTTTCGGACGGGCTTGCCTATGCCACCCGCAGTGCCGTTGCCTTGCTCGACATCGACAATGTGGTGATCGATGGCGCCATACCGAATGGCGTGCGCAAGGAGATCGCCAAGGCCATGCGCAGAAAGCTGGCACGGATCCTTGTCGATCGCCCCGAGCCGTTCTCCGTCATCGAGGGGACGTTTGGCCATCTCGGCCCCGTCATCGGCGGCGCCAGCATTCCGCTGCTGGTGAAATATTCGAACGACAAGGAATTGCTCTTCAAGGAATAGGCGCGCAGCCGCCGGCACCAGGCATTCCCCCAAAACAGCGAACTGTGAGACTTGTCACATACCTGCTCGTGAAGCGCGTGCTACTTGCACTCTGCGGTCGGTCGACGCCGAAAGAAATCGCCTGCCATGGTCTGGCGGTGACGGGCCTTTCACTTTATGCTGTGGCAGGTTGCATACTCTCAACGGACCTTGATGCCGCAAGCGGTGTTCTCGTCGGCGTCAGGCGGCGACCAGGAGTTTTGTCATGCTCCGACTTTGCGGATTCATCGCGGCCTTCATCCTTGCCGGCCTCACAAGCTTCGAGGCCTGCGCCGATCGAAGGGTCGCGCTTGTCATCGGCAATTCCGAATACCGCAACATTCCGGCGCTGAAGAACCCGGCCAAGGATGCCCAGGACGTATCGGCCGCGTTCCGGCTGGCGGGCTTCGAGGTTTTCGTCGCCGAGAATCTCACCAAGCAGCAGTTCGAAGGCCAGTTCCGGGACTATCTGGCCGCCGCCGACGGCGCCGATCTCGCCGTCGTCTACTATTCCGGGCACGGCTTTCAGATCGGTGGCGAGAATTTCCTGATACCGGTCGACGCCTCGTTGAAGAAGGCGGCCGATATCGAGGTCCAGGCCATCAAGCTCAACGACGTGCTGGAGCAGTTGCGCTCGAAGTCGAAGATCCAGGTGATCATCCTCGATGCCTGCCGCAACAACCCCTTCCCGCGCAACAATTACTGGCTGCGCGACCAGCTTGTCACCGCCGGCAATACCGGGCTGGCGCAGGTGCGAAGCTCGCTCAACACGCTGATTGCCTTCGCCACCGAACCAGGTGCGGTCGCCTATGACGGCAGCGGCGACCTGAGCCCGTTTTCATCGGCGTTTTCGCGGCGCGCGCTGGCGCCGAACCAGGAGATCCGCGCGGTCATGTCGGCGGTGCGCCGCGATGTCGTGCAAGCCACCAACGGCATGCAGGTGCCCTGGGAAAATTCCTCGCTGATCGACGACGTGGTGCTGGTGCGCCGCAACAATCGGCCTTCGCTGCCGCCAGTGCTGGAGAAGGTAGTGCTGTCGGGGGTCGGTCCTGTCACTCTCGGCCTGCCGGAGCCGGTCGATGTCGATGGCGGCGCTATTACCGTCAGCATCGAAAGGCCGCCCGCAATGGGCCGCCTGATGCTGGACGGCAAAGACGTCGCGGTGGGCGAACCGATCGCCGGCAAGGACCTGCCACGCCTGCAGATGGATATCCCCAAAGGGGCCGCCACGCAGGACGAGGTGGATATGCTGGCCTATGCCACGCATGACAATTGGGGCGGCGGAAGCCAGGGCATATTGGTGTTCCGCGTCAAGAGCGGCGAAGGTGCAGCGGGCCAGCAGATCATGGCTTCGCTTGAGGCCGAGCAGAAGCAGCAGGTGCTGGAGCGCGGCATCCACATCACCGGTGCCGCCGAAGCAATCGAGAACCGCAAGCTTGATATTCCCGTCGGCGTCGGCCCGGTCGCGCTCAATCTGGATTTCCCCACCGACGATCCGGCGGTCAGCCTGAAGGTCTCGGGGTATCCGGCAACGGGAACGCTGTCATTGCCTGATCGAACCTTGTCGCCGCAATCCAGCCTTCTGGCCGGTGAAGTCGACCATCTCCGTTACGAGCCGCAGATCGGCGCCGGCGCGCCGGTCGAGGTCGGCTTCGAAATCCGGGCCGACAGCAGCTCGGCTAAGCCCGCGACAATGAAGCTGTCGCCGACGGTCGATGCCTGCGATACCGCCGCCGGCGAGCCTCTCGACCTGCAAGGGGTGGTGCCCGGTCTGCTGCCGAACGAGATCGGCGCCGGTGCGGTGGCAGCCTGCGAGGCGGCCGTGAAAACCTATCCAGACGTCGCCCGCTTCCACTACGAGCTCGGCCGCGCCCTGCTTGCGGCAGGCCAGGTTAGAGAGGCCAGGACAGCCATCGAGGACGCCGCCAAGAAAGGCCATGTGCGCGCCGTCTTCGAACTCGGCTATCTCAACGCAACCGGAACCGGAACGACCATAGACCGCACCCAGGCCAACGCTCTCTACAAGGCTGCCGCAGACAAGGGCGATCCTTACGGCATGACCTCGTGGGGACGCGCGCTGTTCAATGGCTATGGCGTCAACCGCGATACGGCCAAGGGCCTCGACCTGCTGCTCAAGGCGGCGGCCATGGGGCACACTTATGCCATGAACGATCTTGCCGCCATCTTCACCGAGGGCCGCAACGGCGTGCCTGCCGATCCGGCCCGCGCCGTCGCCTTCCTGCAAGCGGGGGTGCAGCGCCAGGACATGTATTCGATGAACCTGCTCGGCCGCAATTACCTCGCCGGCCAGGGCATCGACAAGGATCCGAAGACGGCGCAGGCGCTGTTCCAGCAGGCCACCGATCTTGGCCAGCCCTACGCTCCGGGCAGCCTCGCCCGCATGTACAGGGATGGCGCCGGTGTGCGTCAGGACCCGGCGGAAGCGCAAAGGCTGTTCGAACTGGCGACCACGCGCGGCGATCCGTCGAGCGCCTATGATCGCGCGGCGCTTGAAATGGCGAAAGGCGACAAGGCCGATCAGGCTGTCGCGGTGCGCTTCCTGGCATTCGCCGTCGCGCTCGATCTGCGCAAGGAGCTGCCGGACGCCAAAAAGGGCCTGGCGCAGTTCGGCACCAAGCCGAAAACGGCAGCTTTGGACGCCCTGCGTCAGGAGCTCAAGTCGAAGATCCCCCCATCCGGTTCGCTGGACACGCAACTGGTCAATGCGGCCCGGGGGGTTTGGGAAGAAGCCAATCCTCGTCGGGATTTGTTCTGAACAATAAGGAGGCCATGGTGGGCAAGGCATTCAAGCAGACATTCGGGCAGGCATTCATCGGGATAATTCTATCCGGCGTTCTGGCCGGGCTCGTGGGCTGCACCTCGGTGTCGCCGATGTTTGAGCCGGCACCGCCGGTGAAACATCGCAAGGTGGTTCGCGCAGCACCCCAGCCAAAGGTGGTCAGATACAAGAAGGCGGCCACCGGCAAAGTGGTCAAGCCGGCCGAGGAGATCCCGCAAAAGCCGCCCGTGATTCCTTCTCTCGGCGGCAGCGGAGGCGGCGGTGGGGCTGGCGGCGGCGGCGGCGGTTGGGGATGAGATCGTCGACCAAGGGCGCTGCACTCAGCGGCCCCAAAGGGTCTTGCTAAATTCCGCATGAGCCTTGGACAACGTCAAGCCGAAATCGTCCATCCCTGTCGCGGCATCGGTTGGCCAGCGGACAATTCGGCGCAGCGCTGCACGGAAAAGGCAGCGGACGAACGCTGCCAGTGCAGAGGCCACGACCGCCGCCGGATCGAGTCTGCGAGCCGCCAATGCCCGATGGGCCTGTTGTGTTTCGAGATAGCGGGCCAGCGCAATATCGTGACGCGATGGTGCGCCAAGCTCCTGCCGGTCGCGCCCGGGGTCGTCATGCCAGATGGGCCACTCGGTCGGGCCAGGGTGATGCACGGTATCCTCCTGCGAAAAGAGATCCAGTGCGAACAATCTCCTCAAGCGCCGTGAGCAACGCGTGGGAACCTGCGTGATGGAATCGTGAAAAGCGCCTCGGCGGCGGAATAAGTGTTGAAATGGACCGAGCTTGAGCGGATCGTCGTCGCGCTGTGACCGTGGCGGATCCGATGACCGGACCTTATCTTCACCTGCTGGGTGGTTTCGACTTTGCTGGCGTCGGGGCCACGGTTCCAGCCATCAGCCGCAAGGCGCGTGCGATGGTCGCCTATCTCGCGCTGCAGTCGGGGCATTCGCAGTCGCGCGAGAAGCTGGCGACCCTGCTCTGGGGCATCAACAGCGAGGCGCAGGCGCGAATGAGCCTGCGGCAAGCGGTATCGTCTGTCAGGAAGGCCATGCAGACGTGCGGCGGCGGCCGCTTCCTCACCGATGGCAACAGCGTCGCTCTGCATCTCGACGGCCTTGATTTCGACGTCGCGCGGTTCGAGGCGCTGGTCGCCAGCCCGGCACCCGAAGACCTCGAACTGGCGCTCAATGTCTACCGCGGCGACCTGCTCGACGGCTTCGGCCTGAAGGAGGAGCCATTCGAGGACTGGCTGAGGATCGAACGCGAGCGGCTGCGGGCACTGGCCGTCGCGGCGCTCGACAGGCTCGTCGCGCATTATGCCGCGACGAACGATCCTGCCGCATGCGTGCGCGCGGCGGCGCGCCTGCTGGCCATGGACCCGTTGAGGGAGGATGTCCACCGTGCCCTGATGCGCGCCTATGCGGCGCAAGGCAGGACCAATCTCGCGCTGAAGCAATATGAGCACTGCCGCACCGCGCTTCTACGCGATCTCAAGCTGCAGCCGGAGCCGGAGACGCGGCAATTGTTCGAGACGCTGCGCACACGCCGCACAATGGCGCCGGCACGGCCACCCACGACTGATGCGGATGACGCTACCGGCTTCAGCCACGAACTCGCAGCCCCCCCGACCCACTATGTCAAATCGGCCGGGATCAACATCGCGTATCAGGTGACCGGCGACGGTCCGGTCGACCTGATCCATGTGCCGGGATGGGTCTCCAACCTCGACCACGCCTGGGGCTCGCCGCGGCTTTCGCATGTGCACCGGCGGCTCGGCACTTTCTCGCGCCTAATCCGCATGGACAAGCGCGGCACCGGGCTCTCGGACCGCAATGTCGGTCTGCCGACCCTGGAAGAGCGGATGGAAGATGTGCGGGCAGTGCTGGATGCGGTTGGCTCGAAGCGCACGGTGCTTTTCGGCAGCTCCGAGGGCGGCCCGATGTGCATGCTGTTCGCGGCGACCTATCCCGAGCGCACAGCGGCACTCGTGCTCAATGGGGCCTACGCCCGCGGCAGGTGGTCACAAGACTATCCGTGGGCGAAGACAAGCGAGCAGGTGGAAGAGGATCTGGCGATCGTCGAGAAAGAATGGGGAGCGGCGGCGGATATGAGCAACGCGGCGCCCAGTCTGATGAGCGACACGTTCGAGACAGAATGGTTCGCCGCCTATCTCAGGAATTCTGCCTCGCCCGCCGACGCGATCGCCCTGTGGCGCTGGGGAGCCGAAATCGATGTTCGCGACATTCTGCCTGCTGTCCATGTTCCGACACTGATCATGCAGACGACTGGCGACGGCTGGGTGAAGCGGGAAGAAGGACGTTACCTGGCGACGCACATCGAGGGCGCCCGATACATTGAGTTCGCCGGCCGCGACCACGTCATCTGGGGCGAGAATTCCGATCGGATCGTCGACGAGATCCAGGCTTTCGTCACCGGCGCCTTGCCGGCGGCCCCAGGCGAACGGCTGCTTGTGTCGGTGCTGTCCCTCGATATGACGGGCTCGCCTTTCGGCATCGACCCGGCCGAGCGGCACGCCGAAGCGCTCCGTGGCGAACTCCTCGCGGCCGAAGGCAGAGAGATCAGCCGATCGGACGGCAAGGTGCTCGCGGTGTTCCAGCGGCCAACGCGGTCGATCCAGTGCGCGATCGCCATCCGCGATCGCTTGCGGCAATCCGGTGTCGAGGTCCGCTCGGCGGTGCATATCGGCGAGTGCGAGCAGCGGGGCCATCAATTTTCAGGCGCGGCGATCGAACTGTCATCGCGTCTGCTTGACCATGCGCGGCCGGGCGAAATCATCGCATCAAGGACGGTGCGCGATCTCGTGGTCGGCTCCGGCCTGCGGTTCGAGGAGCGTGGCGAAATGGCGGCAAGCGGGCTGCCCGGCGCGTTTCGGTTCTATGCGGTCGATGGTTCGGCTTGAGCCGCTAGGTCACCTCTTCCCTGCCCCGAACCGCAGCCCGTCCATCAGCAGCTTGACCAGCCGGCGCGAGCGGTCGCGCCAGTCCTTGGTGTCGGGGGCCGAGTAGATGCCGCCGAGTGCGTGCAGCACATCGGAGGCGTCGACGTCGCTGCGGATCGAGCCTTCGGCCACCGCCGCCTCGACCAGTTGCCGCAAGGCCAGCGACACCCGGCCCGACATGTCGGAGAACACGGCGGAATTGGTGTTGAACAGGATGCGCAGGCTGGCCGCCAGGCCGCGCTTGGTGGCGATGTAGTCGACGAAGCGCTGCATCCACTGTTCCAGCGCCATGTCGGCCGAATGGTGGCTGGCGAGGTCATCGGCCGCCGCACAGAGCGCCTCGACTTCACGCCGGTAGACCACTTCGACCAGATGCTCGCGGGTTGGGAAATGCCGGTAGAGCGTGCCGATGCCGACGCCGGCCTGGCGCGCGATCTCCTCCAGCGAGGCATCGACACCGTGCTCGGCAAAGGCCGCTGCCGCAACCTCGACCAGCCGGTCGCGGTTGCGCTGCGCATCGGCGCGCAGCGGCCTTGGCGCTGCGGCTTCGCGCTTCTCGTCGGCAATTGCTTGCGACTGCTCGGTCAATTTTTTCTCCACTGTCGATATATGGGGGCTTGAACCCAAAGGGGTAAGTCCCCAACTAGATAAACGGAGGCGCCTCCGTTTTAGTGGAGCAGTCTTATCATATAATCAGGGGAGCCGGTATGTCACGTGTTGAGATTGTGAAGACTGAAGCATCCCTGCCCGCTGGAGAGTTGGGGCGGCAGAGCTGCCAATCTCCCCACTCGTGGGGGAGATTAGGCGCACCGTCGCCTCTTCCCTTGTCCTCTCCCACTCGAGCCCATTTCAATCCCCTAGCGTCAAGCAACTGGAGCCAGACGCCTCATGACCGACCAAACCAAATCCACCACTATCCCAATCCGTCTCACCATCAACGGACACAGTCACGAACTGCAGGTCGAGCCGCGCGTCACGCTGCTTGACGCCTTGCGTGATCGCCTCGACCTGACCGGCACCAAGAAGGGTTGCGACCAGGGCCAGTGCGGCGCCTGCACGGTGCATGTCGAGGGACAGCGCGTGCTGTCCTGCCTGACGCTTGCAGCACAGGTCGAAGGCCGCGAGATCACCACCATCGAAGGATTGGCCGGCGATGACGGCACGCTCAACGCGGTTCAGGCTGCTTTCCTCGACCAGGATGCTTTCCAGTGCGGCTACTGCACGCCGGGACAGATCATGTCGGCGGTCGCCTGCATCCGCGAGGGCCATGCCGGCTCGGATGACGAGATCCGCGAATACATGGCCGGCAATCTGTGCCGCTGCGGCGCCTATCCGCACATCGTTGCCGCCGTGCGCCAGGCGGCACTGGAGGTCGCGTCATGAGGGATTTTTCCTACGTTCGCGCCGATAGCATCGATGCGGCACGACAGGCAGCCGCCCTGCCTGGGGCCATGCTGCTTGCCGGTGGCACGACGCTGGTCGATCTCGCCAAATGCGGCGTGGCCGAACCCGACAGCCTGGTCGACATCACCCATCTCAAAGGGCTCGACGCCATCAAGGTCGACGCTGACAGTGCCATGATCGGCGCGCTGGCCAAGATGAGCCACGTCGCCGACCATGCCGAGATCAAGACCCGCTTTCCCGCGGTCTCCGAAGCGCTGTGGCAAGCGGCTTCCGCGCAACTGCGCAACATGGCGACCATCGGCGGCAATCTGATGCAGCGCACGCGCTGCCCCTATTTCCGCGATCCCGCGAATTTTTCCGCCTGCAACAAGCGCTCGCCCGGCACCGGCTGCTCGGCGATCGGCGGCGTCACCCGCGGCCATGCCGTGCTCGGCACCAGCGACGCCTGCATCGCCATGTATCCCGGTGACCTCGCCACCGCGCTGGTCGCCTTCGATGCCGTGGTTCATCTTGGCGAACGCCAGGTTGCCGTCGACGACTTCTTTCTCCTGCCCGGCGCCACGCCCGACAGGGAACATGCCATCCAACCGGGCGAGATGATCACCGCCATCAGCATACCGGCTTCCGGCACGGCCCGGCGTTCGACCTATCTCAAGATCCGCGACCGGCAGTCGTATGAGTTCGCGGCTGCAAGTGCCGCAGTCGGCATCGACTTCGAAGCCGATGGCCGCACCATTCGCGACCTGCGCGTCGCGCTGGGCGGCGTCGCGACGAAGCCGTGGCGGGCGCACGCCGTGGAAGCGGCGTTGAAGGGCAAGGTGCTCAGCGAAGACAGGGTGCGGGCAGCCAGCTTGCTCGCCGTGGAAGGGGCCATCGGCCACGGCGCCAACCACTACAAGATCGAACTGGCGCCGCGCGTCGTCGCCCGCGCCATCCTCAAGACGGGAGCCATGGCATGACCATTCACGACCCCAGGACACGGCACGGCGACGCTTCGGACGGCACTGCCGATCAGGTTGGCGGGCGGCTGTCGCGCGTCGACGGCCCGGCCAAGATTACCGGTGCGGCAAAATATGCCGTCGAGCAGCAGCTCGACGGGCTAACCTACGGCGTCCTGGTCGAAAGCACGATCGCATCAGGCAAGGTGCGCTCGATCGACACGTCAGCCGCCGAGGCGGCACCTGGTGTGCTCAAGGTGCTGACGCCGGACACCATCATGCCGCTGAAGACTGCATCGGACTGGTTCGGCACACCGCCGCCGGACAAGCCCTACTGCCCGCTGGCGCGCGATATCACCTTTTCGGGCCAGCATGTCGCCGCGGTCATCGCGGAGACCTTCGAGCAGGCCGTTGCGGCCGCAGCCCTGGTCAAGGTCAGCTATGACGAGACGCCGGCCATCGTCGACCTCAGCGACGCCAAGGCGGGCGACGGCATTCCGATCGCCGCCATGACCAAGGAATGGGGCGATGCGCAGGCCGCTTTCGCCGCTGCCCCGGTGCGCGTCTGCGGCGCCTATAACACGCCGCGCGAATACCAGGCGCCGATGGAGCCGCATGGCCTCATCGCCCGCTGGGAGGGCGACAAGCTCACCGTGTGGGAACCGAGCCAGTGGCTCGACGGCATGGCCCGCACCTATGCCGAATGGTTCGGCGTGCCGTTCGAGAATGTGCGGCTGGTCTCGCCCTATATTGGCGGCGGCTTCGGCTCCAAGGCGCTGGCGCTCGGCCATGGCGCGGTGGCTGCTGCCGCAGCCAAGATGCTGGGACGTCCGGTGCGGGTCGTGATGACGCGGCCGCAGACTTTTACCGGCTATGGCGGCCGCGCCGCGACCCGCCAGACGGTGACGATCGGCGCCGACCGTGACGGAAAGATCCAGTCGATCGTGCATCGCGGCGTCAACGAAACATCCATAGACGGAATGTGGGTCGAGCCGTTGGGCGTCGTCACCTCGATCATGTATGCGACGCCCAACTTCTCCTCGAAGCAGAATGTCGTGCGGGTGAATTCGGTGGTGCCCGGCGCCATGCGCGCGCCGGGCGAAAACCCTAGCGCCTTCGGCATCGAAAGCGCCATTGACGAGCTCGCCTACGAGGTCGGCATCGATCCGCTGGAGATCCGGCTGAGGAATTACGCCGAGCAGGATCCGCACGCAAAAAAGGCTTGGTCGACGCGGCAGTTGCGCGAGGCTTTCGCGGCTGGCGCCGAACGCTTCGGCTGGGCCCAGCGCACGTCCAAACCGCGTTCGATGCGCGACGGCAACCAGCTGATCGGCTGGGGCGTCGCCGCCGGCACCTATCCGGTGCGGCGCGCTTATGGCGAGGCCATCGTGCGTATCCTTGCCAACGGCTCGGTCGAGGTCGAAAGCTCCTCGATCGACATGGGCCAAGGCACGTACACGATCCTGGCGCAGACGGCGGCCGAAACGGTCGGCGTGGCGGCCGACCATGTCGTCGTGAAGCTCGGCGATTCCCGGTATCCCCGCGCCGGCGTGGCCGGCGGGTCGCGGCTGGCCGGCGTGATGACGGGCGCGGTCTACAAGGCGGCGACATCGGCGCTCGATCAGCTTGTCGGACTGGCGATCAGCGATCCGCGCTCGCCCTTCCACGCGCTCCAGGCCAACACGCTGGTCGTCGCCAATGGCCGCATCAGGTCGCCGCGCGGCGATGGTCCCGATGTCTCGATCGCCGACCTGCTGGCCAGCGTCGGCCGCGACCGCATCGAGGCCACCGGCGACACCATGCCGGCGAACTCGACCGCCGAGGATCGCTACAAGAACTACACCACCATCGCGGCGGCGCTGCCGCACACCGAGGGCGATTACTCGCGCCACTCCTGGTGCGCGCATTTCATCGAGGTGCGCGTCGACGAGGATTTCGGCACGGTGCGCGTGTCGCGCGTGGTATCGGCGCTGGATTCGGGCCGGCTCTACAACCCCAAGCTGGCCGAAAGCCAGTGGAAGGGCGGCATCATCATGGGCATCGGCCAGGCGCTGCTGGAAGAAGGCATTGTCGACCGCAGGCATGGCCGCATCGTCAACAACAATCTCGGCGACTATCTGGTGCCGACCAATGCCGACATCCCCGATATCGAGGTCATCTCGGTCGGCATTCCCGACCTGCACTCTTCGGTGCTCGGCGGCAAGGGTGTCGGCGAACTGGCCATCGTCGGCGTAGCGCCAGCGATCGCCAGTGCGGTGTTCCATGCGACGGGAAAAAGAGTGCGGGATTTGCCGATCACGCTGGAGAAGTTGATCTAGGAAGCGGCGTGCGTAATCTCCCCCCTTGAGGGGGAGATGTCGCCGAAGGCGACAGAGGGGGTCGCCTCTCGTAGAGCGCCAACCTCCTTCCGCCGCAGTAGGTCGAGCCCGGTCGGACCGACCCCCTCTGCCCTGCCGGGCATCTCCCCCTCAAGGGGGGAGATTGGCAGCTCGCGCGCCTCGGTTACCAGTCGAGCTTGAACGCAAGCTTGCCGAAATGCTGCCCGCCTGCCGCCATGTGCGCGTAGGCTTCGGCCGCCTGCTCCTGGCTGAACACCTTGTCGACGACCGGGTCGATGCGGGCGGCGGCGATGGCGCGGACGGCGGCGCGAAGGTCAGATACCGACCCGGTGTTGTTGCCGATCACCTTCAGTGCCTTGATGATGATCGGCAGCAGGTCGACCGTGGCCTCGGCGCCGGTGACGAAACCGATGGTGAACAGCGTGCCGCCAGGCGCGGTGGCGTTGACGGCGCGGGCGAAGGTGGCGGTGCCGGCGGTCTCGACGACGAGGTCGGCGCCGAGGCCGCCGGTCAGTTCCAGCACCTTGCCGTCCCAGTCGGGCGTTGCGCGGTAGTTGATGAGATGATCGGCGCCGAGTGCCTTCGCCCGCTCCAGCTTCTCGTCCGACNCGCTCCAGCTTCTCGTCCGACGAAGAAGTGATGATGACGGTTGCGCCGGCGGCTTTCGCCAGCTGAAGGGTGAAGATGGAGACGCCGCCGGTGCCGAGCAGCACGACGACCGAGCCCGGCCCGACATCGGCGGCGCGGACGGCGTTCCAGGCGGTGGTCGCGGCGATCGGCAGGGTCGACGCCGCCTCGAAGGAGAGACGAGCCGGTACCGGCACGAGCGAGTTGGCCGGCAGCGCGACATATTCGGCGAGCGACCCCGGCAGCGAAATTCCGCGCATCTGCGTCATCTCGTTAGGCCGGGGCGGACCGCCGATCCAGCGCGGCTTGGCATGGGCAACGACGCGATCGCCGACGGCGAAATCCGTAACGCCCTCCCCCAGCGCGACGATCTCGCCGGCGCCGTCGGCGACGGGAATGAGCGGAAAGCCGGGCACGCGATAATTGCCGCTGGCCACCGCCACATCGACGAAATTCAGGCTCGCGGCGCGCTGGCGGATCAGCACTTCGCCGCGCTGCGGTTCAGGCGTGGCAATGGTGGTGGCGCGAAAGGCGTCCAGCTTGGCGGCGGTCAGTTCGATGGCTTTCATGGCTCACGCATTCCTGTTTAAGGGGTCAATCGTCAGGATTGAGTGAAGCTATCTGCTGCGCTACAAGCAGATAATCTGGAATTTTTACATTTGAATCCTGTGCTTTATGCAGCAATCACACGACCCCGCCAGCCTTGCCGAAATGGCCGCCTTTGCGGCCATCACGGAAGCGCGCTCCTTCACCAAGGCAGCGTTGCGCGTCGGGCGCGACTCGACGGTTCTGTCACGCCGCCTGCAATCGCTGGAGGAGCGGCTCGGCGTGCGGCTGCTGCACCGGACCACCCGAAGCGTCTCGTTGACGGAGGCCGGAGCGGAGTTCCTGGTACGCGTCCGCGCCATCCTGGCCTCGGTAGACGAAGCCGAGGCAGCTGCTTCCGCGCATGCCAGCGGGGCGGCGCGGGGCTTGCTGCGGCTGGCGCTGCCGGGAACCTTTGGCCGTATGTGGATCGGGCCGCTGTTGCCGCAATTTCTAGCGACGTTCCCGGATGTCCGCATCGAGGCCGAGTTCTCCAACCGGTTCGTCGATCTCGTTGCAGAGAACTTCGATGTCGCCGTCCGTCTCGGCGCGCTGGAGGACTCGCGCCTGGTGGCGCGCAAGATCGCGACACGGCGGCGGTTGCTGTGCGCTGCTCCCTCCTACCTCGCCCGCCGGGGCACGCCGGAAGCGCCGGAAGCGCTCACAGAACACGCCTGCCTCGGCTTCTCCGGCTTCCAGACCTTTCCAACCTGGGAGATGACCGACAGTTCGGGACGCCGCGTCAACGTCGACGTCTCGGGGCCGATGGTGTGCGACGATGCAGAGGTGCTGGTCGAAGCCGCGGTGCAGGGCCTCGGCCTGATGATGAGCACCGACTGGCTGGTCGGACGCGAACTCGCCGACGGACGGCTGGTGCCGGTGCTGGCGGACTGGACGCTGGCCGACGAAGGCGCGGCCTATGTCGTCATGCCCTCGGCCAAGGGACAAGCCGCCAAGACACGCGCCTTCGCCGAGTGGATCGGCAAGCGCTTCGCGCCGGAGCCGCCCTGGACGTCAAGGCCGGTCTCAAAGGCTTGATCAATGGGGCGCGCCGGGGGCTAAGACGGCATATGCCGCTATCACCAGGCCTTTTGTCCTGTATGATCTCGTTGAAGGAAGCTTGGGAGGTGATCATGCAAAGTGCATTGGCGAAGTTCATGATGGCAGGTTCCGTTCTGGCCGCGCTGCAAGCCGCGCAGCCGGCTTTTGCCGCGTCCTGCAACTGGAGCGCCAAGATGGAAGAAGACGAAGGCGGCAGCGTGCTGACGGCTTCGGTGTGCGGCGGACCGAAGGCCGATGCGCATCTGATGCTCGTCTGTTTCGACAAGCCGGTGCTGAGCTACGATCTGGGTGGGGCCGGCCAGCAGCTGGAGCCCGGCATCAGCGCTTCCTTCACCTTCAAGGGCGGTGACAAGAGCGTGACCAAAAAGCTCGACCTCGAGGCCATGTATAATTACTTCACGGCTGAGCTGAGCAAAGACGATCCACTGCTCGGCCTGTTGCGCGGCAAGGGCGACGTCACGGTTACGGCCGACAAATATGGCGAGAACAGCTTTCCGCTGACGGGCTCGAGCGCTGCGATCGGTAAGGTGCTGGCGCAGTGCGGCAAAGGTTCGGCCGGCGAAGCGGACTGAAGCTCCCTACTTTCGACCACGCAGCTTGGTCCCGCGCCTCCGTCAGGGCAAAGCCAAGCAGGTTCTCGCCGCGCCCGGTTTGCCGTTTCGCTCATCGACGGGGGCACGGGTTTTGGAGGCGGCAATATGCGGCCTGAGTTTTCAACGCGAGCTGCGCTCTCCCTCCGGTGTCGCCACCACCAAGGCGGCGGCGGCATTGGCCGTGGCAATCGCCGCTTCTATCGGATGGCCACGCGCAAGGCCTGCCGCGAAGGCGCCGACGAATTCGTCGCCGGCGCCATGGGTGCTGACGACTTTTACCGGAATGGCGCCCAGCGCGAAGGCCGCGCCCGTCCGGTCGCAATAGGCGACCCCCTCACCGCCGGCGGTGACAATCGCCGAGGGGTAGGCATCGATAAGCCGCCGTGCGGCTTCGGTTGCGCCGGCGAGCGTATCGACCGGAACGCCGGCCAAAAATTCCGCTTCGATGGCGTTGACGATGACGATGTCTGTCAGCGCGGTCAATTCGGCCGACAGTGTTCGCGCCGGTGCGGCGTTGAGCACGACGCGGCCGCCGGATGCCTTCACCGCGCGCGCGGCAGCGATGTTGGCGGCATCGGGCACTTCGTTCTGCAGCAACAGCACTGCCGTCTGTACCACCACCTCGCCCGCAGCCGCGATGTCATCACCGCCCAGGATGAGATTGCTGCCGGAGACGATCACCGCACCATAGTCGCCATCGCTGTCGAAGATCGCCACGCTCATGCCGGAGCCTGCGCCGGCCGCCACGCGCACGAAGCGGCGATCGACGCCGGTGCGATCGAGATTGGCCAGCAGCGCCGTGCCGAAATCGTCGTCGCCGACGGCGCCGATCATCGCCGCACGCACGCCGGCGCGTGCCGCCGAGACCGCCTGGTTGCCGCCCTTGCCGCCGCATTTCGGCTGCCAGGCACGGCCGGTCACCGTCTCCCCCTTGCGCGGACGGTCGGGCGCGTCGACCATGATGTCGTAATGCAGGCTGCCGAAGACGGTGACCAGCGGAACCGTCATGTGCCCCGGTCTTTTCGCTTCGAGGTGACCGCCGACATGGTGCGGCCGAGATTGCGCTCCGCCGCCTGGTAGTCGCGCTGCGCCACCGCCACGAACAGCGCGTCGAGAATGTTGAGCTGCGCGATGCGCGCCGCCGCGTTCTCGCCCATCAGCGGCGACCCCTGTGCCGTCGAGCACAGCACGATGTCGGCAATCTGCGCCAGCGGCGAGTTGTCGTAGTTGGTGATGGCCAGCGTGCGGGCGCCGCTCTTGCGGGCTAGATGGATGGCGTCGATGACGGCCGACGTATTGCCGGAATGCGAAAAGCCGACGGCGATGTCGTCGGCGCCGAGCAGCGAGGCCGACATCAGCATCATATGCGAGTCGTCATAGACAGACGCGCGGATGCCGATGCGCAGGAATTTGTGCGAGACGTCACGGGCGATCTGGGCGGACCCGCCAACGCCGTAAAAGTCGCGGTTCCTGGCGCGGTAGAGCAGATCGGCGGCACGGTCGAAATCGTCCATGTCGAGGATCGCGAGCGTCTCCTCCAGCGCCTGGATCGAGGTGCGGAACACTTTCTGCACGATCTCGGCCGAGCTGTCGTCGACCGACAGTTCCTGGTGCATCTCGGCGGTCGGGAGGCGGCTGTATTCATAGACGGCGGTGCGGAAGTCGCGGTAGCCGGAGAAGCCGAGTTTCTTGGCGATCTTGACCACCATCGCCTCCGACACGCCGGCCTCCTCGGCGATCTGCTTGAGCGGAATGGTCTCGTCGAAACCGCGCCGGCCGAAGACGGTTTCCACCACCTTGGCCTCAAGCGGGGTGAGATGCGGCATCATCATGCGGATGCGCGGCCCTACGGCTTTCAGATCGAGATTGCTCAACGTCATCCACGTCCCCTCGTCTCCGGCCCGAGCATGGCTTCCTGGACGATAGCCTGCGACGTCACGGCGTCCTGGCTGGCCATCGCGGCGGACAGGCGGTTATCCTTCTCCAGCCGGTCGACAACGCGCAACAGGCGCTTGACGGTGGCGATGTTGACTTCGCATTCGCGCACCGGATCGAGCCCGGTCATGTCGGGGAAAGTGTCGAAGTAGATGGCGCCGGCGTAGCCGTCGCGACGGATCTGGCACAGCAGTTCGATGGTCTGCAGCGTGTGCACCGCGCCGACCATCAGGCCGTCGTCGCGCTTGGCATAGCCATCGTTGAGATGGACGCCGAGCAGCTTGCTGTGGCGAGCGATCAGCGCCGCGGCGAAGGCCGGCTGTTCGTCGGCATAGAGCACATGGGCGAAATCGAGCGTGACGCCGAGATTGGGTAGGCCGACCTCGCGGATCGCCAGCAAGGTGGTCGCCGCATCCGGCATCAGCGAGTAGGAGCGCGGTTCGTTAGGCTTGTACTCCAGGCTGATCTGGCAGCCGGGATCATGCGCGGCAACTTCACGAATCCCCTCGATTTCGTGCTGCCAGAGCGTCGCATAGTCAGTTTGAAATGCATAGTCGAAGCCATCCTGGCCCAGCCACAGCGTCATCAGACTGGCGCCGGCCGCGCGCACCGCATCGATACCGGCCTTGGTCAAGTCGATGGCTTCGCGGCGCACCGCCGGGTCCGGATTGGTGAAGGCGCCGAGCTTGAAGGCCGGATTGGAGTAGTAACGCATGGCAAAGCCATTGATGGAAAGCCCGAAATCGCCGAGCTTTCGGGCGATTTCAGCCGGCTTTTCACTGACATGATCGGGGAAATTAAGATCAAGATCGGTCAACCCGTCGACCTTGGCCGCGCGAGTGGCCATCTGCAGCATGGACGGCTTGCCGGTGAGATCAGGCCATTCGGCTTGCGGCCGCGAGGCGAAGGAATTCAGGCGGGTGGCGAAGCGACTGTTTGTCATGATCGACCTTTCAGTGATTTACTTCACATAAATATGAGTATTTGTAAAGTTATCATTTGCGAGGCGGTTTGTAGCGCGCAACATCCTGCTTGGCCGAGATCTTCGGCTGCGCCTCTGCATCCATGCCGGGAGTTTCGAGTCCCGCAACGGTGCGGATGCTGGTGCGAGCCCTTGCGCCCTGCCTGCCGATTGACCAATCTGGCCGACACTGTCATGAGCCGCGGTTGGGGGATCGCACATGCCAACGCTTTATCAACTGAAACCGGCCTTTCAGGCCAGGCTGCGGCCGTTGGCCGACCGGCTGGCCGATGCCGGCGTCACCGCCAACCAGATCACGCTTCTCGCCGCAGCACTGTCCATCGCCACAGGCCTGGTGGTCACTGCCTTTGCCTTCCGTCCCCTGGTGTTCCTGTTGATGCCGGTGGTGCTGTTTGTGCGCATGGCGCTCAACGCCGTTGACGGGATGCTGGCCAGGGAACATGGACAAGCATCAAAACTCGGCATGTATCTCAACGAACTCTGCGACGTCGTCTCGGACCTGGCGCTGATCCTGGCCTTTGCCACCTTGTTCCCGGCCTGGGGTGTCGTCGCCTTCGCTATTACCGCCATGCTGGTCGAGTTCGCCGGCGTGCTTGGCGTTGCCGCAGGCAGCGGGCGCAACTATGCCGGGCCGTTCGGCAAGAGCGACCGGGCCCTGGCGCTCGGCGTCATCGCCTTCCTCATCGCCTGCGGCCTGTGGTTCCAAGCGATTGTGCCCTTTGTGTTTCCGGTCATGGCTACACTGTCAGTCGTAACCGCCATCAACCGGATACGCGGCGGCCTTAGAGCGGGCGGCGCATGATGCCAAAGCGTCAGGCGCCCGACCGCCAGAGGGAAACCATGATCCACCAGACCATTGCAGCCGGAGCACCGGCAAGCCTCGAGCGCATCGCGCTGGAGCGCACGTTCAAGAGCCATGACGGCACCGAGATCTTCTACCGCTACTGGCCGGCCGCCGGGTCGACGCCAAAGGGTGCGATCCTTCTGTTCCATCGCGGCCACGAGCATGGCGGCCGCATGGCGCATCTGGTCGACGAACTCGCCATGCCCGACCATGCCTTCTACGCCTGGGACGCGCGCGGCAATGGCCGCTCGGCCGGTGAGCGCGGCTATGCGCCATCCTTTGCCGCCCTGGTTCGTGACATCGACTGCCTGGTGCGGGAGATCGGCCGGGATGGTTTTGGCCAGCGCGACATCGCGCTGATCGCGCAGTCGTTCGGCGCCGTGCTGGCCGCTGCCTGGGTGCATGACTATGCGCCCGACATCCGCGCGCTGGTGGTGGCTTCACCGGCCTTTTCGGTCAAGCTCTACGTGCCCTTCGCCAAGGAGGGCATTGCGCTGTGGCAGAAGCTCAAGGGCCGCTTCTTCGTCAATTCCTACGTCAAGGCGAAGTTCCTGACGCATGATGCCGAGCGCATCGCTTCCTTCGACGCCGATCCGCTGATCACGCGACCGATCGCCTCCAACATCCTGGTCGAGCTTTACGACCACGCTGCCCGCATCGTCTCGGACGCGCGCGCCATCACCGTGCCGACGCAGCTCTTGATCTCTGGCAGCGATTGGGTGGTGCGGCATGGACCGCAGCACGAGTTCTTCGTCAATCTCGGCAGCAGCGCCAAGGAGCGGCATGTGCTGCCCGGCTTCTTCCACGACACGCTGGGCGAGCGCGATCGCAAGCAGGCGCTGGACCTGATCCGGCCATTCCTCGAAAAGCAATTTGCCACGCCGGAGAAAACCATCGACTTGCTTCAGGCCGACCGCGCCGGCTACACCCGCGACGAGGCCGAGAGGCTGGCCTCGCCGCTGGCGCTGCTGTCGCCAAAGGGTATCTACTGGGCGATAAGCCGCGCCTCGATCGGCATCGGCGCCTGGCTGTCTTCGGGCATGAAGATTGGCATCGCCACCGGCTTCGATTCCGGCTCGACGCTCGACTATGTCTACGAGAACGACGCGCGCGGCATCGGCTTCATCGGCCGCATGATCGACCGCACCTTCCTCGACGCCATCGGCTGGCGCGGCATCCGCCAGCGCAAGCTGCATCTGGAAGAGCTGATCGGCAACGCCGCCGCCAGCCTGAAGGCAGCCGGCCGTCCCGTCCACATGCTCGACATCGCCGCCGGTCACGGCCGCTATGTGCTCGATGCCGTCGCCAAATGCACTGAACCACCAGCAAGCGTGCGGCTGCAGGATTATTCCGAGCTCAATGTCGGGTTGGGTTCGAAGCTGATCGCCGAGCGGCGTCTGCCGACCAGCGTCAGCTTCCACCAGGCCGACGCCTTCGATGCCGACATGCTGGCCGGGCAAAAGCCGGCGCCGGACCTCGCCATCGTCTCCGGGCTTTACGAATTGTTCGCCGACAACACGATGATTTCCCGCTCGCTCGGCGGGCTGGCCAGCGCCATGCAGTCCGGCAGCCTGCTCGTCTACACCAACCAGCCATGGCATCCGCAGCTGGAGATGATCGCGCGCAGCCTGACCTCGCATCGCGGCGGCCAGGCCTGGGTGATGCGGCGGCGCACGCAGGGCGAGATGGACCAGTTGGTGACGGCTGCCGGTTTCGAAAAGATCGACCAGCGCATCGACCAATGGGGCATCTTCACCGTCTCGGTCGCACGGCGCGTCTGAGACCATGGCCCTGCCTGTCACTGACCCTGCCCCGGCGCGGGAACCCTATTTGGGCATCGTGCTGAGGGCCGCCCTTTGGCTGGCGCTGCTGGCGCCGTTCTTCTATTCGACCTATGGCTTTGCCAACTGGCTGGCGTCGCGGCGCGACCATGTCGGCAGCATCATGTTTGCCTGGGAACACGCCATCCCTTTCGTCGCCTGGACGATCGTGCCCTATTGGTCGATCAATCTGTTCTACGGCCTATCGCTGCTGCTCAACACGACCAGGCGCGGTGTCAACCGGCTCGCCGGCCGTTATCTCTCGGCGCAGATCATTGCCGTCGCCTGCTTCATCGCGTTCCCGCTGACGGCGACATTCGTGCGGCCGGAAACCACCGGCCTGCCGGGTTTCCTGTTTGCAGTGCTCGGTGGTTTCGACAAGCCGTTCAACCAGGCGCCATCCCTGCACATCGCACTCCTGGTGATCATCTGGGACCATTGGCGTCACGTTCTGGCACGTCACCGTCTCGGCGGCATTCTCCGCCCGGTCTGGCACGTCTGGTGTTTTCTCATCGGCGCCTCGGTGCTGACGACCTGGCAGCATCATTTCATCGACATTCCGACCGGCGCCCTGCTCGGCCTGTTTGCGCTGTGGCTGTTTCCGTCCAAGGGCGAGCTGCCATTCTGGGGTTTTCGGTTGACCGCCGACCCAAGGGCGCGGCGGCTGGCGGGTTATTACGGGCTGGGGGCGGCCCTTGCCCTGGCCGGCGCTGCCGAGGGCGCGTTGGTCTCCGCCGATTTTCTCATCCTGTTGTGGCCGGCATTGGCGCTGGCCATCGTCGCCTTCGGCTATGCTGGGGCCGGCGCCAAAGTGTTCCAGAAGGCAGCCGATGGTAGCGTCTCACTGGCCAACCGTATCCTGCTCCTGCCCTACCGGCTTGGCGCCCGGATCAATGTGTGGGTATGGACCCGCCAACTGGCGCCGCAAGCGGAGATCACCGACGGTGTTTTCCTCGGCCGGTTTCCGAGTGCCGACGAGGCCAACCGCTTCGGCACAGTGATCGACCTTGCCGGCGAGATGGAACGGCCGCGCGGCGTGACCTGCCGCTGGATCAGCTACGCGATGCTCGACCTCGTGGCGCCGCCTCACGACAGGCTGGAGCGAGCGGTGGCGGCGATCGAGCTGGCGCGCCGGCGCGGCACCGTCCTGGTCTGCTGCGCGCTCGGCTTCCAGCGCAGTGCAGCCGTCGTCGCCGACTGGCTGGTTGTGACCGGACGCTCGCNGCCGCCGGACTGATGGTGCAGGCGGTGTGGCCGATCCTGCTCGTGGTGGCGGCTGTGATGGCAGCGCCGGTCATCGGCCTGGTGGCCGGGCCGCAGACGACAGCGCTGTCCGCGGCGGCCTGGCTGGTCACGGCGGCGAGCGCCGTGGCCACGCTGGCTCTTTCGGCCTTGCTTTTGTTCGATGCGCTGCTGTTCCGGCTGATGGCAAGCCACGCCAGCGAGGCCGCCGGGGGTGCCGCGGTCGACGATGTGCTGGCGCGCATGCGCCTGAAATCCACCACTGCCGGCGGCCGCTCGCTCGACCATCGCATGGCAGGCACGCGCCGCCTGCTGACAAGGCAGCGCATGGCGCTCGCCATGTTTGCTGCGGCATCCCTTTTCGCAGCATTTGTTTGAGCCATGACAAAACTTCACCTGCGCGCCAACACCTTCACCTTGCTGCAGACGGTGACGTCGGTCGGCCTGTCGGCGGCGGCCTGGGTGGTAACCGGCGTCAGACCAATCTGGAACGGCAGCCAGCCGTCGGAGCGGCAGCGCATCTACTTCGCCAACCATGCCAGCCATGGTGATTTCATCCTGCTGTCGGCTTGTCTGAGCGAGAAGGTGCGCGCCCGCACCCATGCGATCGCGGCGGCCGAATATTGGGGCAAGTCGCGGCTGCGCCGCTTCATCGCGCAGGACATGCTGTCGTCCGTGCTCATCCACCGGCAGTGGACCGACGAAACGCAACACCCGATCTCGATCATGCTGTCGGTGCTCGACGACGGCCACTCGCTGATCCTGTTTCCCGAAGGCACTCGCAACACGACGGAGGCGGATCTGCTGCCGTTCCGCTCCGGCCTCTACAATCTGTCGATGGCGCGGCCGGATGTCGAACTCATCCCGTGCTGGATCGAGAACATGTCGCGCGTGCTGCCCAAGGGCCAGTTCCTACCGGTGCCGCTTTTGTGCCGCGTCGTCTTTGGTCCGCCGGTGGCGATCGCGCCCGGCGAAGAACGCCGCACCTTCCTCGAGCGCGCGCGCCAGACGCTGCTGTCGCTCAACCCGCGTCCCGATCGGGACCACTAGCATGACCAGGCAAAGAGACTTCGTATGACACTGCCGCCAATGCATGAAACCGTCATCCTGCTGGCCGGCCTGATCTGCGTGCTCACCATGGCGAGCATCGTTGCCGGTATCCTCTCATGGCGGGCGCCGAAGCCGCTGCCCTCGACGCTCGTCAACTTGAACCAGCGCATCAACGCCTGGTGGGTGATGGTGCTGGCGATCACCGTCGCCTTCTTCTTCGGCCGCACCGGCATGACCATCCTGTTTGCGCTGATCTCGTTTGCCGCGCTGCGCGAGTTCGTGACGCTGACGCACAGCCGGCGCAGCGACCACTGGGTGCTGCTCGGCATGTTCGGCATCATCATTCCCTTCCAGTACTGGCTGGTGTGGACCGCCTGGTACGGGCTGTTCACCATCTTCATCCCCGTCTACTGCTTCCTCTTGATGCCGGCGATCACCGCGCTCAACGGCGACACCGAGCGCTTCCTCGAGCGCGTGTCCGCGCAGCAATGGGCGGTCATGATCTCGGTCTACTGCGTCAGCCATGTGCCGGCGCTGCTGACGCTCAACGTGCCCGGTTTCGAGGGCCGCAACCTCCTGCTCATCGCCTTCCTGATCATCACCGTGCAAGGCAGCGACGTGCTGCAATACATTTTCGGCAAGCTGTTCGGCCGGCATTTTTTGTCGCCGTCCGTTTCGCCATCAAAGACTTGGGAAGGGCTGATCGGCGGGCTGGTGTCATCGAGCCTGCTCGGCGCGCTGCTGTCGTTCCTGACGCCGTTCTCGCCGCTCGCGGCGGCAGGCGTCGCCTTCATCGCCTGCCTGATGGGGTTCCTCGGCGGGCTGGTGGCGTCGGCGATCAAGCGCGACCAGGGCGTCAAGGACTGGGGTCACCTGATCGAGGGTCACGGCGGCATGATGGACCGCGCCGACAGCCTGGTCTTCGCCGCACCGGTGTTCTTCCACATCGTCCGCTATTTCTGGACGTGAGCTAAGCCGTTCAATCGCGGATGGCGCGGCCTGCCTGCTGCAGCAATTCGAAGGCGGCGAAGCGCTTGTCGTGCCAGGGCACGAGGTCGCCACCGGCCGGGCGATAGATGTCGCCGATGCGCGACATGCCGGTCATCGCCGCGATCACATCGGGAAATTTTTGCGCCGCCACCGCAGCCAATATGGCTGAGCCGAGCAGCACCGGTTCGGGCGAGGTCGAACCGGCGACGGTCAGGCCTGTGGTGTCGGCCAAAAGCTGACGTACCAGCTCGCTTTGCGCCGCACCGCCGCTGACGACGATAGTGTCGATGGGAATGCCTTTTTTGGCCATCGCCGCCAGGATCTGGCGAACGCCGTAGCCGATGCCCAGCAGGCCGGCGACATAGAGCGCGACCAGACTGTCGAGGGACGTGTCCATGCCAAGCCCGGCGATCAGGGCCTTGGACTCAGGATCGGCGAAGGGCGAGCGGTTGCCGAGGAATTCCGGCACGACATGCAGTCCATCGGCTAGGTGCGCTACTGCGGACAGGTCGGCGGACTGTTTCGCCGCCTGCTGACCAAGCCAAGCGGTCAGGCCGAGACCTTCCGCCTTGGCTTTTGCGGATGCCTCAGCCGTGGCCGGATGGAAAGCGACGAGGTGGTCGATTGCAGCACCCGCCGCCGATTGCCCGCCTTCATTGAGCCAAAGCCCCGGCACCATCGAGGAAAAATACGGGCCCCAGACGCCGGGCACGAAGGCCGGCTTGCTGGTGCTGGCCATGGTGCAGGCCGAAGTGCCGAACACATAGGCCATGCGCGACTGCAAGGTGCCGACCGAGCCCTGCCCGCCAACCGTGCCGACGCCGCCGGCATGGGCATCGATCAGGCCGGCCGCAACCGGCGTTCCCGGCAGCAGGCCGAGATCGGCCGCGGCGGCCACAGTGAGGCCTTGGGCAAGTGCCGTGCCACCCTCGACGATTTCGGTGCCGATGCGGGCAAAGCCTTCATCGGCGAGCGCGCCGAGGCCGATGGCACGGAAATAGGCATCGTCCCAGCGCCGCTCATGACCGAGATAGGTCCATTTGCAGGTCAGCGTGCAGATCGAGCGCGCCAGGCTGCCGGTTGAGCGCCAGGTCAGATAGTCGGTGAGGTCGAAGAAGTGCTCGGCTGCATCGAAGGTGTCGGGCAGGTTTTCGCGCAGCCACAACAGCTTTGGCGTTTCCATCTCCGGCGAGATGGTGCCGCCGACATAGTCGAGCACGGCGTGCTTGCCGGCATTGATGCGCTGCGCCTGGTCGAGCGCGCGGTGATCCATCCAGACGATGATGTTGCGCTGGCTGTCGCCGGAGCCGCCGACCGCCAGCGGCGCACCGTCCTTGCCGACCACGACCAGCGAACAGGTGGCGTCGAAGCCGATGCCGGCAATGTCGCGGCCGGCAAGCCCCGACTCCGTCACCGCCTCGCGCACGCTGGCGCAAACCGCGCGCCAGATGTCCTCGCTCGACTGTTCGGCGATTTCGCCGGGCTCGATGAACAGAGCGATGTCGCGCTTCGCCGAGGCAAGCATGGTGCCCTTGCTGTCGAACACCCCCGCCCTGGCACTGCCAGTGCCGACGTCGATGCCGAGGAAGTGGGACATGGGGAACCTCAGAAGTTAGGCAGTAGGCAGTAGGCAGTAGGCGAGATGGTCAGCAGTGAACGGCCAGTTGCAAGAGCCTCTCCCCATTCCCTACTGCCTAATGCCTACTGCCTCACAAATCATTGCTCTGCGGCAGGATCACCAGGTCCCGGATGGTGACGTTCCGTGGCCTAGTCAGCATGAACAGCACGGCTTCGGCGACCTCGACCGGTTGAATCAGGCCGCCCTTGGCCAGTTCATCCTCAAGCTTGTCCTTCGGCCAGTCGCTGATCAGCGCTGTCACCACCGGCCCCGGCTGCACCGCGCCGACGCGCAGGCCGTGCGGGGCGACCTGGCGGCGCACCGTATGGACGAAGGCCTGCACGGCGTGTTTCGACGCTGTGTAGATCGGCTCCCAGACCACGGGCACCAGTCCGGCGATCGAAGACGTGACGATGATGTCGCCGGTCTTGCGTTCGACCATATGCGGCAGCACGGCGTGGATGGAACGAAAGACCGCATTGATGTTGAGGTTCAGCATGCGGTCCCACACATCGGGGTCGCCTTCGAGCACCGGGCCTCCGACATAGGCGCCGGCATTGGCGTGGAAGATATCGAGCTGGCCGGCCTTGTCCAGGATTTGCGGCATCATCGTCGCGACGCTGGCCGGCTCCATCAGATCGATCACCAGCGGGATCGCGTTGGGACCGAGTTCGGTGCAGACGCTTTTCAGCGCGTCGGCGGCGCGGTCGACGAGCACAACGCGAACGCCGGCGGCAATCAGCGCTCTCGCGCATTCCAGGCCTATGCCCGACGCGGCGCCGGTGATCGCCGCGACCTTTCCACTCAAATCCTGAGCCATTCTATCCTCGTATCGATTGCGGTTGCGTTCAGGCGCGGCCGTGGGAAACCCGCGAGCGGCGTGCCAGGGAGTCGACGATGACCGCAATTGCCAGAACGGCGCCGGTGATCATGTAGCGAAGCGACGATGACAGATCGAGCAAGGTCAGCCCGCTGGCGATCGACTGGATGACGATGATCCCGAGCAGCGCGGAATAGGCGCTGCCACGGCCGCCAAACAGGCTGGTGCCGCCTATGACCGCCGCCGCAATGGCGTTGAGGTTGACGTCGCCGGTGCCGGCCTGCTGGCTGGCAGAGGCCAGCCGCGCCGCCGACAGCACGCCGCCAAGGGCGGCGAACATCGAGCACATGACGAAGGCGCTGAGGTAGATCGAGCGCACCTTGATGCCGGCGCGGCGCGCCGCTTCGCGGTTGCCGCCGACGGCGGTCATCGAGCGGCCCCATTGGGTGCGGGTCAGCGCATAGTTCATCGCCACCACCAGGCCGACGAACAGGCCGAACATCCACGGTATGCCGCGCGCCTGGTTGAGATAGCCGACGATCAGTTCGAGCAGGATGGTCAGGGCGGCGACGCGCACGATGAGGCCGCCGACAGACGGCGCCGACAAATTGACGGCCCGGCGGCGGCTGACGGTGCGCAGGCCGCTGATCAGCATGACGATGCCGGGCAATGCCGCCAGTGCATAGGACAGCCAGTCCGGCATGACCAGCAACTGGCCGAAATTCACCAGGTTCGAGCCATAGGGCAGATTGATCGAGCCGGTGGAGCCCAGAATATACAGCTGCAGGCCGAGCACGGCGAGCAGGCCGGCGAGCGTCGAGACGAAGCTTGGCATGCCGAGCCGGTTGAACAGCAAGGCATAGAGCGCGCCGATGAAACCGCCGACGGCAATTGCGGCGAGGATGGCGAGCGCCACCGGCCAGCCCTGGTTGACCCACAGCGTGCCTACCATGGCCGAGGCAAAGCCGCTGATCGAGCCGACCGACAGGTCGATCTCACCGACCATCAGCACACAGACGATGCCGAGCGCGATGACGCCGACGGTCGAGCAGTCGAACAGGAGATTGACCAGATTGCTCGACGAGACGAAGACCGGATTGAGGGCGGTGAACACGCTCCAGATGATGACCAGGCCGACGATGACCGGCAACGAGCCGAGGTCGCCGGAGCGGACGCGGTCGAAGAAGGCGCTGATGGCGCCACCAACGCCGGCCTGGTGCTTGACGCGCACGTCGCTGCGGTCGAGGGCCGTCGACGAGGAGGTGTCCTGCTTGGGCTCCGCGCTCATGGCCGCTGCTCCTGATTGTTCGCTTGTTCGGCGGCCTTGCGCCGTTCGGCGCGGCGCGACACTGCATTGTTGGCGGCGCCGGTGATGGCGCTGACCAGTTCCTGGTTCGAGGCGTCGGGTTCGAAGACGCCGTTGTTGCGGCCGAGCCTGAGCACGACTATGCGGTCGGCGACGGCGCGCACGTCCTCCATATTGTGACTAATCATCAGCACGCCGAGCCCACGCTCGCGCACCCGGTCGATGAGGTTCAGCACTTCCGCCGTCTGGGCGACGCCAAGAGCGGCGGTCGGCTCGTCGAGGAGGATGACCTTGGGGTCGAGCAGCAGCGAGCGGGCGATCGCCACGGTCTGGCGCTGGCCGCCGGACAGCGAGGCGACCGCCTCGCGGACGCTTGGAATACGCGCCGACAATTCGTTGAGCAGCGTCCAGGCGCGAATTTCCATCGCCACCTCGTCCAGCCGCAGCGGGTTGATCTCCTTGCCGAGAAAGATGTTGGCGACGACGTCGAGGTTTTCGCACAGTGCGAGATCCTGGAAGACGGTGGCGATGCCGAGCGTCAGCGCGGCGCTCGGGTCGGGCATCGTCACTTGCCTGCCGCGGAAATTGATGGTGCCCGAGCTCGGCTGGTGGACGCCGGCCAGAATCTTGACCAGCGTCGACTTGCCGGCGCCATTGTCGCCGACCAGCGCCACCACCTCGCCGGCATGGACATCGAGATCGATATCGGTGAGCGCCGAAACGGCGCCGAAATTCTTCGAGATGCCGCGCAGGCTGAGCACCAGCTCGCCTGCCGAAACCGGTCCGTCAGAGATGTCAGACATGGTGGCAAACCTTTCCGGATGGGCGGTCAAGAGTGACTGCGAACTTCCGGCCACCGCAAGGGCGGCCGGAAAGCAGGATCAGGATTCTAGGTCATCCTTTTATGCATGTCGTTATCCCAAAACCGCTGCGCACTTTTGGGCGACCTGCATTGTCACTTTGTAATGCCGAGCTTCTTGCAACCTTCGGCGTAGCGGTCGACGCAAAGCTCTTCGGCGGTGTTGATCTTCTTGTCGATGATCTCGGCCTTTAGGTTTTCCTGCGTCACCACCGCCGGCGTGAACAGCTGCGAAGGAGTGTCGTAGAGGGTCATTTCGGCCTTCGGCGTCTCGCCCGACAGAAGCTGGACGGCGACGTTGGCGGCAGCCGCCGCAACGATCTCGCTCGGCTTGGAGATGGTGTTGTACTGATCGCCGGCGATGATCAGCTGCAGTGCGGCGATCGTCGCGTCGTTGCCGGTCACCGGCGGCACCGGATCGACACCGGCGGCCTTGAAAGCGGCGATGGCGCCACCACCGGTGCCGTCATTGGCCGCAACGACGCCGACGATCTGCGTGGAGAAGCGGGTGATCTGGCCGCTTGCCCATTGCTGCGCCTTCGGCGGCGCCCATTCCGGCGTGTCGTATTCGGCAAGGATCTTGTAGCCGCTGTTGTCGAGGCTGGAATGGATGCCCTTCTTGATCAGCCCTGCGGCCGCGTCGGTCGGCGAGCCGTTGATCTGCAGCAGGCCGCCGCTGGCCGGGTCGACCTTCAGCGCCTTGAGGTGTTCGACGAGCGAGTCGGCAATGGCCTTGCCGATGCCTTCATTGTTGAACGAGACGTAGAAGTCGGCAGGTGCAGTCGGGATCGGGCGATCATAGGCGATGACCTTGACGCCCTGGCTCTGCGCCAGCTTGACCAGCGAGGCGGCGGCGGTCGAGTCGACAGGGTCAAGCACGATCGCCTTGGCGCCCTGCGAGATTACCGAGTTGAACTGCTGCTGCTGGCGCGAGGCGTCGGCATCGGCGTTCTGGTAGATCACCTTGCAGCCGGGGCAGAGTTTTTTCATCTCGGCGACGAAGCCGGGATAGTCGTGCTGCTCGTAGCGCGTCGAGGCCTGGTCGGGCATCAAGAAGGCGACCGTGGCGTCGGTAACCGGGGCGGCAAAGGCAGCGGTGCCGCCAAGAAGAGACAGAGTGAGCGCAATGGCTCCCGTCGATTTCCAGGCAAATCTGGTCATTTTGATAGCTCCGTTTCAAGGAATGGTTTCATGAAGCCCTGGACACCACATGGCGCCGGGCCTTGACTGCAGTCGGCTGTTGCGAGGAACAACGGAGCACTTGATCCGTGCTGCGCATCCCCTTGATATCCCTGGATTTCGGGACAAGCGATCTCCAGCACGGGGCGCCTCCAACGCACCCCGCGTTCTTACCTCAGTAAACGTCTAGGCTCCTCCCGGTCCTCCCTGTTAGGCGGCAATCTCCGCGCTGATGTTTTCCGCCAGCAGGGCCCTGAAGCGCGAAGGCGACATGCCTTTCTGGGTCAGGAACTGGCGGTTGAAATTCGAGATGTTGTTGTAGCCGGCGGCATAGCAGATCTCGGTGATCGGCATGTCGGCCTCGCTCATCAGCAGTTGGCAGGCGAGGTTGATGCGCAACCGGTTGACATACTGCACCAGCGCCATGCCGGTGTGACGGCGGAAGCTGCGCGAAAACGCGCTCGGGCTGCGCCCGGCGATCGCCGCCAGATCGCTTTCGCTGAACGGCTCGGTCAGGTTGGCGTTGATATAGGCAAGCGCCTTGTTGACGCCGGCCGACATGAAGCCTGAGGGATCTGGCAGATAGCTGGCGCTGGTCAGCGTCCGCACATCGGCGGCGCGGCTCAGAATATCGATCAGCTCCATGAACAAAGCGATGCGGCGAACGCCTTGCGCTTCGACCAGTTCGGCCAGCACAGGTGCGGCGAGCTTGGCGGTAGCGGTGGAGAACAGCGCGCCGCGGCGGCTGAGCTCGAGAATGTTTTCACAACCGGCAAGTTCCGGCAACGCGGCGGTGGCGTCGGCAATGAACTCTTGCGAGAACTGCACGACGCGGCCGCGCAGCGGCACGCTGGCGCCTGCCGGCACGTCGCTGACCCAGTTGTGCGGCAGGTTCGGGCCGGTGAGCACGAGATTGCCGGGCTCGAACTCGCCGATGAAGTCACCGACGAAATAATGGCCCGTGGTGGCGACGACGTGATGGATTTCGTATTCGGGGTGGAAGTGCCAGCGCACCGTGTGGAAGGGGTAGCCGTGGGCCCAGGCCTTGAACGACTCGCCGCGTCTGATCTGGACGACTTCCAAGTCCGGATTCATGTCAGTTCCTCCCGGCGCCGGTCCGGTCATGCGACCAGTTGCAGTGCCATCTCCCGCAGGCCGCGTTTGCCGCTCTCTGCAGTGATCGAAGCTTAGGCGGCAATTCATGCAGCCGCCACCACGGTGTGTCCACCTCACTGATACTTTTTTGACGTTTTTGTGGTCAAGGCGATACGTTTGCGAGTACGCGGGAGAGATCAGGCCCCGCTTGCGAGACGGTGACGACGCAAACGATGTCGCCGGCGGCGAGAGCTGGTCGCTCGATTTCGGCTCCGTCACAGTGATAATATGCAAAGGGAGCGGATCGGCATGACAAGGACGTTCACCTATTCCGGCAGCCCTGCGCATATTGTCTTCGGCAATGGCGCGTCGTCCGAGGTGGGCACCTGGATCGAAAAGCTTGGCTGCAAGCGCGCGCTGGTGCTGTCGACGCCGCATCGGGCTGCCGACGGCGAGGCGCTTGCCAAATCCCTCGGCGCGCTGGCGGCCGGCACCTTTTCGGGCGCCGCCATGCACACGCCGGTCGAGGTAACCCAAACGGCAATGGCCAAGGCGACCGAGGTCAACGCTGACTGCGTTGTCGCGCTTGGCGGCGGCTCGACCACCGGTCTCGGCAAGGCGATCGCCTGGCGCACCGACCTGCCGCAGATCGTCATCCCGACCACCTATGCCGGCTCGGAGGTGACGCCGATCCTCGGTCAGACCGAGAACGGCGAAAAAACCACAATGCGTGACGCAAGGATCCTGCCGGAAGTGGTGATCTACGATCCAGAGCTGACCGTCGGCCTGCCGATAGCGATGAGCGTCGCGTCAGGACTCAACGCCATGGCGCACGCGGCCGAAGCGCTTTACGCGCAGGATCGCAATCCGATTTCCACCCTGATGGCGAAAGAAGGATTGCGCGCCATGAAGACTGCGCTGCCGGTGTTGACCAAGGAGCCTGGAAACATCGATGCACGCGGCGATGCGCTTTACGGCGCCTGGCTGTGCGGTACGGTGCTCGGCGCCGTCGGCATGGCGCTGCATCACAAGATCTGTCACACGCTCGGCGGCTCTTTCGACATGCCGCATGCCGAGACGCATGCGGTGATGTTGCCGCACACGATCGGTTTCAACGCCGTCGCGGTGCCCGACTTGTTGAAGCCGGTCGCCGACTTGTTTGACGGCAGCGCCGGTAGCGGTCTCCAGGATTTCGCCAAGGCGGTCGGCGCGCCCCTTACATTGAAAGAACTCGGCCTCAAGCAGGCCGATCTCGACCGCGCCGCCGAGATTGCGACCAGGAAGCCATACTGGAATCCGCGGCCTTTCGACCGCGCCGCAATCCGCGCCCTGTTGCAGGACGCGTGGGAGGGAAGGCGTCCGCAAAACTGACGGCAACAAGCAAGGAACTTACCCGCCGCGAATTCATCAGGATACCGCCATGAGTGGCTCCGCCTGATCGGCGCAGGCCGCTCACGGTTTTGTGCGCGTGAAAAACTGCGCGGCTCGAAAAGCCCATTGACATCAGCCGTATTTTCGACGCAAACGTTATATTGTTACTGTTATACAGTTACACAGCCCGCCTCTCCGGCGACATACATTTCAGACTGCAAGGAGACCACGGATGCGTCGCATTCCCTTTCTCGCCGCGCTGCTCGTCGCGGTGCCGCTTTTGACCGGCACGGCTGCCCGCGCCGAAGACAAGCTGACCATCGTGGCGGCCGAGAATTTCTATGGCGACCTTGCCCGCCAGATCGGCGGCAGCAACGTCACCGTCACCAGCATCCTGGCCAATCCCGACGACGATCCGCATCTGTTCGAGACCAGCCCGTCGACGGCGCGCACCATCGCCGATGCCAAGATCGTCATCTATAACGGCGCCGATTACGATCCGTGGATGGACAAGCTGCTGTCGGCCTCGACAGCCAAGGATCGCACGACCATCGTCGCCGCCGACCTGATCGGCAAGAAGTCGGGCGACAATCCGCATCTGTGGTACGACCCGGCGACGCTGCCGGCCATCGCCAAGGCGCTGAGCGCCGATCTTGCCAAACGCGATCCGGCCAATGCGGTGCACTACGAGGCGAACCTGAAGGCATTCCAGACCTCGCTCGAGGCCATTGACAAGGAAATCGCCGACGTCAAGAAGACGTACGCTGGCACCGAGGTGACGGCTACCGAGCCGGTCTTCGGCTACATGGCGGAAGCGCTCGGTCTCAAGATGCTGAACTACGATTTCCAGGTGGCCTTGATGAACGATGCGGAGCCGAGCGCCACGCAGGTGGCGGCGTTCGAAAACAGCCTGAAGGACGGCTCGGCCAAGATCCTGTTCTACAATTCGCAGGTGACCGACGAGGCAACGACAAGGCTGCTCGACATCGCCAGGCAGAATAAGGTCACGGTCATCGGCGTCACCGAGACGGAACCGGCGGGCCAGACGATCCAGACCTGGTTCGGCGGCCAGATCGACGCGGTTCAGAAGGCGCTCGCCGCCCGCACACAATGAACGTGACTGCGAATGAATGTGACTAAATGAACGCAATCGAATTCGACAAAGTCACGCTGACCTATGGGGGACGCCGGGTTTTATCCGACGTCTCCTTTTCTCTACCGCAAGGCGCCTTTGTCGGCCTGCTCGGCGCCAATGGCGCCGGCAAGACGACGATGCTGCGCGCCATTCTCGGCCTGATCAAACCGGCCGGCGGCGCCATTTCGGTGCTTGGCAAATCGCCGACGCGCGGCAACGCCGACATCGGCTATATGCCGCAGGCGCGGCGCGCGCTTGGCGATGTCGGCGTCAGCGGCCTCGACTTCGTGCTGAGTGCCGCCGGCGGGCATCGCTGGGGCTGGCCCGTCGCATCGGCTGCCGAGAAGGAGGCGGCGTGGAAGGCTCTTGAAGAGGTGGGCGCCGGCGACCTTGCGCGGCGGCCGCTGGGCGAGCTTTCCGGTGGCGAGCGCCAGCGCATCCTGATCGCGCAATCCTTGATCGGCAATCCGCAACTGCTTTTGCTCGACGAGCCGCTGATCAGTCTTGATGCGGGCCATCAGCGCGCGATCATCGACCTGGTGCAACAGATCGGCGAACGGCTCGGCATTGCCGTGCTGTTCTGCTCGCACGAGATCAACCCGCTGCTGCGCGCCGTCGACCGCGTGCTCTATCTCGGCAACCGCAAGGCGGCGATCGGCTCCGTCGACGAGGTCATCAGCGGTCCGGTGCTGTCGAAACTCTACGGCACGCATATCAATGTGGTGCGGGTTGCCGGCCGCATCTTCGTCATGGCCGACGATGTCGAACTGGAGAGCGGGGCGCATGTCCACGATCTTTGACTATGAATTCATGCGCAACGCCTTCTATGCCTGCACCATCGTCGGCATCGTTTCGGGCGCGGTCGGCTATTTCCTCGTGCTCCGGGGCCAGACCTTCGCCGGCCATGCGCTCTCCCATGTCGGCTTTCCCGGCGCCACCGGCGCCGGCCTGATCGGGNTTCGCCGGCCATGCGCTCTCCCATGTCGGCTTTCCCGGCGCCACCGGCGCCGGCCTGATCGGGCTGTCGCCGTTTCTCGGCCTCACCGTGTTTACCGTCGTCGCCGGCATCGGCATCGGCCTGCTCGGCGAGCGCGCGCATCGCGACGTCGCCATCGGCATCGTTTTGACGCTGTCGCTCGGCCTGGGCTTGCTGTTTCTGCATTTCTACACCGCCTTCGCCTCGCAGGCGACCAACGTGCTGTTCGGCAATGTGCTGGGCATCAGCCTGCGCACCGTTATCGTGCTTGCGGTGCTGGCGGTGGCGATCCTTGCCGGGCTTTTGCTGATCGCGCGGCCGCTGCTGTTCGCCAGCCTGCAGCCGGAACTCGCCGAAGCGCGCGGCGTGCCGCTCACTCTTGTCTCGACCCTGTTCATGGTGCTGGTCGCCGTCGCCACGTCCGAGGCGGTGCAGATCGTCGGCGTGCTGCTCGTCTTCGCGCTGATGGTGGCGCCTGCAGCCACCGCGCTCAGGCTTACCAGCGGCGTCGGAGCCGGCGTGCTGACGTCCATCGCGCTTGCCGTGATCATCGCCTGGATCAGCCTGACGCTCGCCTTCCTGACCGACTGGCCGACGAGCTTCTGGATCACGGCGCTGGGCGCGGCGGCCTATGTCGTCAGCGGCATGGTCCGGCGCCCGTCGGTCCGAGAGACTCAGAGCGCCGACGCCGGCCCCTGAGGCTTGCCCTCCGGCGGGTCGATCGGGCCGGCTGGAGTGCAATACTGACGTGAGGGAAATACACCCAAAAAAAGTCAGGTCTACAAACCGGCTCCTGAAACGTTTCAGCCGCGAAAGACAAATTCATCCAATCGCCTAGATCGCGACCTCTGTCGCGCCAAAGGGCCGCTCCGGAGCGGCCGGAACACCCGGAAAACCGCCATTTCAAGCGCATTTTGCAGCGGCGAATGGCTTGCGCGAGGCCGGCTGGAAAGCTGGCCGGGAGGCGCAAAAGGGACCTCCCGCGGCCATTGCGGGCGGCGTTGACAGACCGCGGTGCTGCATGCGTATAGCAAGCCATGGGTCACGCCATGGCCGTGGCGGTTGAGACGGGGCTGGGGGGTTTCGTAACAACAGCATTGACGGCCCGGCGCCGGACGGGCGGCATGCACTCTCGAAGTGCGCCGCTCGCTCTTGGCTGACGCGCCGGCGACCCGGCAGCAGTCCTGGCCTGCGTTATCTCGACCAGGCTCCGCAGAACGCCATCGTCTCAGCTTTTCGATCCGCATCGGTTCGAAGCGAACGAGGTGATGCCCTCTTAACCGATATTCGCTTCGCTACGTCCCCCTCCCCCTGCTGGGCGAGGGGGACGCTGGCGATGAACCGCGCCGGCCGACGTGTATCGGCACCGATCAGGCACTCCTGACGACGCGATCAAGCAAGCTTGACGACGAAGTGCTTGGTTACCGGCTCGATGATCTGCCAGGTGCCCTTGAAATCGGCTTCGACCACGAACGCATCGCCCGGACCGACCTCGACCGGCGTGCCGCCATCGGGCGTGATGATGATGCGGCCGGCGATCATGTGCACGAACTCATAGTCGGTGTAGGTGGCGTGATAAGTGCCGGGCGAGGCCCGCCAGGTGCCCGACAGCACCTTGCCGTCGGCGGTGGTGTGCTGCACGGCGGTCTGCATGGTCGGCCGGCCCGCGACAACGATCCAGCCCGGCAAGTCGCCGCCCTCGGCATGCTCGACAGCGCCGAATTTGAAAATGGTGGTGTTGGTCATGGGAGGCTCCGTTTGAATTGCATGGCTGCCGGTTGGATAGCCGATGCGTGTGACGGGAGCAACGCAAGGGCCGACCCCGGATGTCGGAGATTTGGCGAAGGAGGCGGGGAGCTAATCTCCCCCATCGAGGGGGAGATGTCGCCGAAGGCGACAGAGGGGGTCGCCGCGCGTGGAGCGCCTGCCTTCACTTGCAGGATTGGGCCGAGTCCGGTCGAACCGACCCCCTCTGGCCTGCCGGCCATCTCCCCCTCAAGGGGGGAGATCAGCGGCGTCGCCTCCTCCAATGTTGCACTGCGTTAGATTTGTTGCATTGCGATATCGACCCATAGGGCGGAGTCTTGGGCCGACTGTCAACGGCTGCGCCGTGTCCCGTTGGGCGCGCACAGCTGCGGCACGTATGATCCCGGAGCGATCGTTGCTCGCTCCAAGGCGGGATCATGCACCAGCACGAGGTGGCAAATCGTGTCAGCATCGTTCCGGCCCGATATCGAAGGACTGCGCGCCTTGGCGGTGGCAGGCGTGATCGCCTTCCATTTCGGCTTCACCGGTCTGCCCGGCGGCTTCACCGGCGTCGACATCTTCTTCGTCATCTCGGGCTATCTGATCACAAAACACCTGCTTGCCGAAATCACCGAGACCGGGCGGCTGAACCTGTGGCGCTTCTACGCCAGGCGCGCCCGGCGGCTGTTGCCGGCGTCGCTGTTCGTCATCCTCGCCACGCTGGTGGCCGGCGCCTTCATCCTGTCGCCGGAGGAACAATCGCTCTATTCGAGGGGCGCCATGTTCGCCTCGGCCTACATGATCAATCTGTGGCTGATCCGCTGGTCGTTCGATTATTTCGCCGCCGATGCGGCCAGCAACCCGTTTGTCCATTTCTGGTCGCTGTCGGTGGAGGAGCAGTTCTATGTCGCCTGGCCGGCGCTGCTTGTGCTGGCGGCATGGCTGCGCCCCGGCAAGCGCGGCGCGATCCTGGTGATCGGCATTGCCGGCCTCGTCTCATTCGCCGTCTGCGCGTGGCTCACCACGGTCTCGCAGCCCTGGGCCTTCTATTTCTCGCCGCTACGCGCCTGGGAGTTCGCCGCCGGCGGGCTGGCCAGCATGGTGCCGCAGCAAGTCTGGCAAAACCGCCCGCGGCTCGCCACGCCGCTGGCGTGGCTCGGCCTGGCGCTGATTGCCAGCGCCTATCTTTCCTTCAGCGACGAAACGCCCTTCCCGGGTTTCCTCGCCCTAGTGCCGGTGGCCGGCACCGTGCTGTTGCTGCTGGCAGGAGCGGCGCACGCGCAGCAGGAGAGCGCTAAGAAAAGCCCGATCGAGGCACTGGCGCTGGCGCCGCTGCAATGGGTCGGCAAACTCTCCTACTCGCTCTATCTCTGGCACTGGCCGGTGATCGTGTATGCCACGATGCTGACGCCGGAACTTTCGCCGCTGCAGCGGCTCGGCTGCTTGGCGCTGACGCTGGCGCTGTCGGGGTTCACCTATCATGTCATCGAAAACCCGATCCGCCGCAATGGCTGGCTGATGGCCAGTGCGGCGCGGGCGCTGGTGCCGGCCGTCCTCCTGACCGGCACCGGCGTCGCAGCCGCCTACGCCAATGCCAGGCTTGCCGTCCACGATCTGGACCCTGAGCAGCGCAGCATTGCCGCCAGCGCCGCGCAGCCGTCCACGGCGCGCGCGGCCGGCTGTATTCTCTCCTTTGAGACGGTGACGCCGAAGGCCTGCGTGTTCGGCAACAAGGACGCCGGGCGCTCGATTGCGCTGTTCGGCGATTCGCATGCCGACCACTGGTCGACGCCGCTGATCGAGGCGGCGGCCAAGAACAATTATCGCCTCGTCACCTATCTCAAATCGTCCTGCCGTGCCTCGCGGGTGACGACCTGGAACTGGCGGCTGAAGCGCGACTACACCGAATGCGACCAGTGGCGGGAGCAATCGGTCAAGGACATTATCGCGTTGCACCCGCACATGGTGGTGATCTCGGAATTCTCGATCGGCAATGTGATGAAGGAATCGCCCGAGGAACTGAAGCACGCCGATTGGAACGAGGAGTGGAAGGCCGGCCTGCGCTGGACGCTGGCGGCATTCAGCCGGGCCGGGATCAAGGTCGCGGTAATCCGGGACGTTCCCTACAATGGAAGCTATGCCGACAAATGCGTGGCGCGGGCGCTGTGGCGCGGGCAGGTGCCTGAAGTCTGCGACACGCCGAGGGACGCGGCGGCGAACGACGACATCGCCGCGGCCGAGCGCGACGTCGTGCGCAGCGTGCCCGGCGCCACCTATGTCGACCTGACCAGCCAGTTCTGCGACGCCCAAACCTGCCACGTGTTCATCAACGGCCAACTCGCCTTCCGCGACCGGCACCACCTGGCGACGCCATTTGCTGAATCACTGGAGCCGGTCTTGGAGAAGGCGGTGTTTTAGGGGGCGGCGAGGTAGGGGGACCTGACGGCTGACCGCTCAGTTGATGCGAGCTATGCCACAAACACATCCTCTCGATGGTGAGCGAGGTAAGCCTGCTGCGGCGGGGTGAAGGTGCTAGTGCGCCAGACGGCGGGGGCTTCGGCAAAGCCGAAACTCTGCATCACCAATTGCTCGAAACCGAGCCGCCGCAAATCAGTCTTGTCGACGCGCTGGGATATGAGGACCTGCCCGCTATCTTCAAAACTGATGAAGCCACGGTCAAAGAGGTGGTCGGCATCAGGCGTGAGGAGCAGCCCGTTCATGCCGTCCAAGCGCTCCTGCGCAGAAGCGCATAGGCGCCAAGGCTTGATGTGGCTTGCAATCAGCAACGAGGGATTGGTGACCCCTGTGAGTCGGCACGAGCGCTCCATGGCTTCGACATTGGAACGAAATTCACCTTGGCCGCGACGAGCTTGAATGACGCTCGTCTTTACAGTGCCCTCGAGTTGGAGGTCGTCTCGGATACGGCGCTCAACGACGTCCTCTAAAATTTCATTGACGACTTCGAAAGTGAGACTGTTTGCGCCACCACGCCTCAGAGCTTCGCGGTCGAAAGCTGTACCCGCGACAATGGTGTGAAACACCTCTTGCGATACGCTCGCGAGATAGGCGTTTTGACGGCCTGATCCGGAGTTTGGGTCGATGGGCGAGTATCGGGGAGGCAGAAGCGGACCCAATTCGCCAATTATGTCCGACGGGCGCACCGTCGGCAGGAGCGGCGCCCAATACACCGGGAGAAGCCAACCTTCCTCGTTCCAATTGGCTCCAGTGTTCTTGAACTCCGGTGGTTTCGGTGCTGTGAATGCAAACTCCGCTACCCGACCAATATAGCGCACGGCTTGACCGAAAAAAGACAACACGAGGTCACCAGGTGTCGCCCGACGCATATTTTTGTAGAACTCGCTGCGTGCCCCATTCTTCTGAGTTTTGGGCGACCAGAGATATTGCCCGTCGATCTCTTGGCGGGCGGTCTGACTGTGATTTACCCACCAGAATTGCGACATCGTTTTGGTTTTAATAGTTGCCGTCGGTTGGATAAGCTCTATTCGAGACCTGTCTCGCCTTCAAGCAGGGAGCCGACCTTATTGCCAGGTGCGACAGGCGGCGTAACTGCATCTTTCGGCGAGACACCAAGAAGAGCGTAGGGCGACGATAGTCGCCGCCCCCACCCCGCTTGCAAATCGCCCCCCAAATGCCATCTACATCACAGGCGCACCGCCGGTGCGCGGAATCCACGGAGCATTCACTTGACGCAGCGAAGCGGCAGTGCGGACTTGCCGCTGCATGGCGGGCGAGTTCCGAAATGGCTGGGCGATCGTATGACGCGGCTGGGTGCGGTGTTGTGCGAGGCGATCATCCATCACTATGGCCGCGACGAGCTGTTGCGGCGGCTGGCGCATCCGTTCTGGTTCCAGTCCTTCGGCGCCGTCATGGGCATGGACTGGCACTCCTCGGGCATCACCACTTCGGTCGTCGGCGCGCTGAAGCGCGGGCTGAACCCGATGTCGCGCGAGCTCGGCATTCATGTCTGCGGCGGGCGCGGCGCGCATTCGCGCAAGACGCCGCAGGAGCTGACCGCGATCGGCGAACGCGTCGGCATCGATGGCGCGGCCCTTGCCACCGCCAGCCGCCTGGTCGCCAAGGTGGACAGCGCGGCCGTGCAGGACGGCTTCGACCTCTATCTGCATGGCTTCATCGTCACCGACGACAGCCGCTGGGTGGTGGTGCAGCAAGGCATGAACGGCGACAGCCGCCAGGCGCGGCGCTATCACTGGCTGTCGGAAGGGCTGACAAGCTTCGTCGACCAGCCGCATGCGGCGATCGAGGGCGAGCGGCAGGGCGAGATCGTCAACCTGACCGACCATCGCGCCGCGCCGTCACGTAGCGGCCAGATCGACCTGTTGAAGACCATGAGCCCGGAACGGATCCTCGACGAGCTTGCCGTGCTGGAGCCGCCGCCGAAAGCAGCGCCTGCGAAACCGGCGGCGCAGCCGATGCTGCCCAATCTGGTGATGCCGGCGCATCACGACGTGCGCGAGAGCGACATCGTCATGCACCGGCTGCATGGCAACATTTCCGCGGCAATAGAAAGCGGGCCGGCCGATTTTCCCGAGCTGCTGCTGGTGCCCGGCGTCGGCGCGCGCACGGTGCGGGCGCTGGCCATGGTGGCGGAAGTGGTGCATGGCGCGCCCTGCCGCTTCTCCGATCCGGCGCGCTTTTCGCTTGCCCATGGCGGCAAGGACCGCCACCCCTTCCCGGTGCCGCTGAAAGTCTATGACGAGACGATTGCGGTGCTGAAATCGGCCGTCGGCAAGGCCAAGCTCGGCCGCGAGGAAGAGCTCGGCGCGCTGCAGCGGCTGGATGGCGAAGCGCGGCGGCTGGAGCGCTACGTCACCGGGCCAAGCCTTAAGGAGATCGTCGCCGGCGAGTTCGATCAGTCGCATCTGCTGGGAGGGCGCAGTGTGTTCGGGTGGGAGGGGGCGGCGGAAAGCGACGACGGTTCAGACAGGGGCCGCCAGTAGCGGCCTGTCCATCATGCAGAGATAGTGCGCGGCCCATAGAAACACGTGCTCGGCTTGTTTTGATAATGCTTGCAAAGACCCATTTCTCAAGTGATGCTCTGCCAGGCGAGGCTCGGCATGAAGACATTCGCATGGACGTTGGTTTTCGTGCTGCTGGCGATTGGCGGCGCGATCGCCCAAACGACGCCTGAGCCTGCCATACTGGCATATACACCGCCGATGCACTTCGTCGTTGTACGCAACAGCACGCCAGGATGCGAGCCGACATGCCCGGAATGGATTTCGGCGGAAGGTCACATCGTGGCCGGCACGCCAGCTTTGCTGAAGGCTTTGCTGAAAAAACTCGGCCCCCGCAAATTGCCTTTGGCGTTGAATTCCCCGGGCGGCGAGACCGATGCGGCGATGGCGCTTGGCCATATGATCCGCGCCAGCGGGCTCGACACGATGGTTGGCAAGACGGAGTTCTCCGAATGCGCGCCAGACACAAAAGCCTGCGGGCCGGGCGACCTCCGCTTCGGCGTCGCCAACCCCGTCGGCGCAGTCTGTTCGTCAGCTTGTACGATGGTTCTTGCGGGCGGCGTACGGCGCCTGGCAGACAGCCGCGCCTTTGTCGGCATTCACCGGATTATGCTGCCGGCCGCCAAGAAAATCCACGGCAAGAAGACCATCGTCCTCGTTCCGATACCCAAATGGTATGAACGCAAGGTCGACAGCTATTTCACCGAGATGGAAGCAGGTTCGTGGATCGTATCGGCCATGCAAAAAATACCCGACGACAGCATACGATACCTCGTGACATACGAACTTTTGGACCTGAATCTGATAACCGAAACCGGTCACGGCGACACGCGCACCTCCATCGATATCTGCAAGACCACGCCGCCGGCGGGCAACTGCCGAACGGTCAGGCAATAGGAATAGCGGGCCACGTAGGTCGTCGAAGCGCCTGTTTCTCAACAGCAACCCTTCACTTTACGCTGCGCCCTTCAACAGGTCTTCCGGCCGGCCCTCGACGAGCGCAGCAATATAGCTTTCCAGGCTGGTCGTGCCGCGCTCCGGGTTTTCCGGCTGCATCGGCTTGTCCAGCGTGGCCCCGGTCATGCGGGCATAGGACTCGGCCGCCGCTTTGGAGAAGCCTAGTTTTTCGTAGGTTTCTGTCCAGCGCTCCCGCGGCACCGTGACCACGCGCACGTTTTTGCGCAACGCCGCACTGAAGGCTGCGGCGACATCGGCGGCGGAGTAGCGCCGAGGACCCTCGATATAGTGCGTGCCGGTCTTGTCCGCCGGCTCCAGCAGACGTCTCGCCGCAGCCTCGCCGAGATCCTGCGGCGCCACCATCGGCAGCTCGAAATCCGCCGGGAAGAAGGAGGTGATGACGCCGTCGCGCCGCGCCGTCTCCAGGGCCTGATCCCAGTTGCTCATGTAATAGGCGGCGCGGTTGATGCTTGCCGGAATGGCCTGGGCCTTCAGCTTCTGCTCGAGGCCGTAAAGGACGGTGAGATCGCCGACACCCTCGCCGGCCTGCGCGCCATAGGTCGATTCCGCTACCACTTTTTCGAGGCCGGACCCCTCCAGTGCCGTCGCAATGGCGCCAACCGTCTTGCGCTCCTCGGCGTCGGTGTCGGTCGATGGATCGGCCGGCGGGTTGAGCAGAAACGCCCGCTTGCCGCGCCGCAAGACTTCACGCAGCGCCTCGACATCGAGCACATCGGCAACCGCGGCCTCCGCGCCCTGTTCAACCAACCATGCGGCCTTCGACTCGTCGCGCGTCACCACCGTGACATCCTCGCCCTGCCGCAACAGCGCCATTGCCGCCGCCGAGCCGACATGGCCGGTACCTCCAAGAATGACATGCATGGTCTCGTCCTTCCCTTGCTGATTCATGCCGGATTAATGGCTGGGGCGGCGAAGTGTTCAAAAATCGGGGGACGATGCTGACAGGAGGTGACGCTGACTTTCCTCGCAAGCACGGCGCAGGGGTCGTTCGCATCTTGCAAAATTATGGAACGAGGTCGTGTCCAGCGAGTTATATTAGCGCAACCTTGAATAGGAGGCAGCTATGAGAAAGCTCCTGCTTGCTTCGGCTATCGCTATCACTGCGGCGGCGGCGATGATCGCTCCGGCGAATGCCGGCGGGCGCGTCGTGATCGGCATCGGCAACGGCTACTATGACGATGACTACAATGACAGCTATGGCGACTATTACGATCGCTACGCTCCTCGCCCCTACTACCAGTATAATGCCTACGATAACGGCTTCAGGTACCACAGGTATCACAGGCACCATCGCCATTGCCGCATAGAGTTGGTCAAGCATTGGCGCCATCATCACAGGATCGTCGAGGAAATTCGCGTTTGCGAACGGTGATCCGATAGGGTGAAACCGGTTCGGCCGGCATCTGCCGGCCGGCCGCTTCACTACGCGGCTGCCGGCCTTATCGCGGCTTCCGCATCATCATCCCGTAATCAACGGCCAAAAGGTCGAGCCCGACCTTCAACAGCTTCACCACCACATCTCGTCCCTCGCCGGTGCGTTCGGCGAGCGCCTTCACCGACTGGCCTTCGAGGCAGATTTTGCGAACCACCTCCGCCACTTCCCAGTGGGCCATGGCGGCGATGGCATGGGTGTGGGCGCGGCCCACGCGGTCGGGGATGCCGCCATTGATGCGGCCGCCGTCAATGCGCTCTTCCCACGGCATCGGCCGCAGCCCGTCACGCGAGGCGCGCTCGAAATCGTCGCGAAACCGCTGGCCGGCCTCACGCTGCTGGCGGGTCAGTGAGGTGATGCCGACCAGCGGATCGACATTGCGCACCCGCACGATGCCGCCGGTCGCGGTGTAGCCGTCATTGGAGACCTCGTAGACGCGCCGCGCCTCTTCGGTGCCGACGCTCAACCGCTTGCGGCCGAAGCGATCGTCCTTCAGCGCGAAATCATGGCCGATCTCGCGGCGGATGCGCACCTGCTCGGCTTCGCCTGTGGGGAGTTTTGGTGGCTGCCGTTTCTGCGCGGTTTTTTTGCTCATCGGAGGATCCTTGTGGGATTGGGTTGTTGAGCCGGAAGGTTGGCGTTCCTTCGCGCCCCCCTCTGCCCTGCCGGGCATCTCCCCCACGAGGGGGAGATTGGCAGTTTCGGCGGCTGCGCCTCTGCAACGTTGGCAATTGGCGAAATCGGCGGCGATATCCGATCGCCGCCCTCGTGGGGGTTGAGGAGTGGTCCGCGAAGCGGACGGAAAGCCAATTGCTTGGCTTTCCGAGCGACGAACGTCCGGCAGGACAGAGGGGGGCGCTGTCCCGCCGACCTTTCGATCATTGGTGATGTCGTTCCCGAGGCGAGGAACGGAGCCCAGCCGCTCACACCACCTCCGCCACAGGTCGGTGGAAACGCGTCTGATGATATTCGCAGTAGCTTTTCAGCGCCCTTGTGCGCAGGCCGCAGCACAGCATCTCGAGCCCCGGCCGACTGCCGGGAGCATCGTTGTCGGGGTCTTCCTCCAGCGTCAGGTCGAGCGGCGCGCGGCAGCGGTCGAACAGGCAGTCGATGAAGCGCATGGCGGCGACATGCGGCTGACGCCCGAGCGAGGCAGGGCGCGGCGCCGGCACATTGAAGCGGTAGATTTCGCCGTCCACCACCAGCCGTCCTTCGCCCGGGATCGAGGGCGCCGGACGGGCTGGCAACAGAGGCCTGGCCGATGGCTGACGGCTCGGTTTGGCGGCCGGTTTGACCGGCGCGGCCTGCTTCGAAACTCCTACTTCCCTTACGAGCTTGCTTGGCTGCGCCGGCGGATTCCTCTTGGCGGTATTCTCGTTTGCCGCAGTCTTCCCCGTCGCATTCTTCCTCGGTCGGCCGCCGGACCTGCCGCCTCTGGGGTTGGCGAAGCCGATGGTCTTTAACGCGCTGTTGCGGTGGACGATGCCGATGATGGCATTGCGCGAGACCGGACTGCCGCGCAGCGCCGTGAAGCGGACGGCGATCCCTGTGGCCGACAGGCCATCCCTCAGCCAGACGGCGATCTCCTGCAATTCGGTGTCGGTATAGGCAGTCATGTCGGTATCCATTGATTGCGCGCGCAAAGGCCGAGCGCCGGCCCCGAGGGCCCACGGGAAAAAATCAGAGCGGATGGTCGGTGCGGTCAGCCGATACTGGCGGCCGGCAGCGAGCCGGCGAGATGTCGCAAGGCGGCTTCGGCGGCCGCTTTGGTGAGGGCGGAAACCGCCCTGCCCGTCAGCCGGTCGAACAGGATGACGGTGCCATCTTCCGTGCGGATGCAGGAAAGGCCCTGCCCGCCGGAAACAGCCCTTGGCGCACCGGCGGCGCCATGGGCCGAAGAGGTGGCCGGAGCCGGGAGAGGAGCGGCTCCGGCCGTTCCGGTCGATCGGGGGAACGACGGTTCGACCGGATCCGGGGCAAGAGCCCCGGTTTGCGTCCGGACCGGGGAGGAGGACAGCCCGGACGATGGGAGAAAGCTGAGGATGCCTGCGGAAACGCTTGCGGTTTGTTCGATCATGCGCTAAGCGTACGATATGTACGAAACGTACGCAAGCGAAATCGTACGTATTGGACGATAAATTTCAGGCAATTTGTACGATGCAGGAACCGAGGCACAGATTGCAGCAGGCACGGGCGGAGGCGGGTTATGCCTCGCCGAGCGACGCCGCGCGGGCATTGCGCGACATCAACAAGAACACGCTGATCAGTCACGAGAACGGCAACCGGCCGCTGTCGCGCAAGGCGGCGGAGAAATACGGCCGCCTGTTCGGCGTCGATCCCGGCTGGCTCTTGTTCAACGGTGACGGCGGCAGCCTTGCGGGGGGCCATTTCGGCTTTGACGAGTCGGGCCGGCAGATCCCGATGCCGTCGCTGGCCACCGTCGATGTGCCCATCGTCTCATGGATCAGCGCCGGCGAACTCGGCAGCCAGGACATGGTGGTCAATCTGAGCGACTATCCGACCATCCCCACCACCGATCTGGAGCAGGGCCAATGGATTGCTCTGCGCGTCGACGGCCCGTCGATGAACAAGATCTCGCCACCGGATTCGATCATCTTCGTCAACCTCAGGGACAAGCGGCTGGTGACCAATGGCTGCTACGTCATTTCGGACGAATCCGGCCAGGCCACCTACAAGCGCTACCGCCCCAACGAGAACCCGCCCTTCCAGCCGGCCTCCTACATGGACATCCCGCCGCCGGCGCTCGAAGGCGCCATCACCATCATCGGCCGGGTGAAGCGCTCGATGATCGATATGTGAGGGAGAAGGCGGTGAGGCGCAATCTCCCCCCTCGAGGGGGAGATGGCCGGCAGGCCAGAGGGGGTCGCCGCGCGTAAGGCGCTGACGTCCTCTGTCCGCGATAGGAAGTCGCGTCAGGACGTACCGACCCCCTCTGTCGCCTTCGGCGACATCTCCCGAGGGGGGAGATTACGCGCCCAAAAACTCGTTCGTAAAATACCCCCCGAAATCCGGCTTCTCCTTCAGAACCTTGCCATCGCCATCGAGCAATATGCCGGCGTTGAAGAGATAGGTTCCCATCGCCTCGATCTTGGCCTTGTCGATGGTGCCGATGACGCCGGCCTGGCTTCTGAGGAAGTGCCCGTCGACGAGCATCTTCAGCGAAGCGTGGATCAGCGCCGGGTCGGTCAGCGCATCCTTGTTGGAAGCGATCAGCAGATCGCCGGCTTCCTGCGGGTGATCGCAGGCAAATTGGTAGCCGCGCCGCGTCGCCTCGACAAAGGATGACGCCGCCTTTGGATTTGCCTGGAGATAGGCATCACTGGAGGCGATCAAGGTGGTGTGCTCGTCGGGCACGCCGTAGTCGGCGTAGCGGAAGCCGCGCTGCCTGACGCCTTTCAACTCGGCAGCGACGCCTTCCCAGGTCGAGACCTCCAGCGTGAAGTCGACCGAGCCGTTGGCCAGCGCCTCATAGGCCGAGGTGCCTAATGTCACCGTCTCGAAAACGCCCTTGCCGCCATCGTGGCGGATGATGGTCGAGATCAGCGTGTTTTCCCAGGCGCTGCCGAAGCCGCCATAGGTCAGACCGTCGAGATTCCTGGGACTCTTGATCTCGCCGCGATCCGCGTTGAAGACCAACCGGCCGGTCTCCTGCTGGACCACGGCGTAGACCGCCTTGAGATCGGCGCCGGCAGCCCGCTGGGTAAACAGGCCAACGCCGGCAATGCCGAAATCGGCGATGCGGTTGGCGACCAGCGTGCCGGCGCCAGTATCGCCATAGGGCAGGATCTCAACATCGAGCCCGGCCTCGTTGTAGAATCCTTTGTCGCGGGCAACGAACAGGCCGACATGGTTGGTGTTGACCGTCCAGTCGAGCGCAACGGTGATTTTTTGCGCAGCCGCATGAGCGCGCGAGGCCAGCGGCAGTCCGGCAGCCAGCGTCAGCAGCAAAGCCTGCCGGCGTGTGAATTCGGTCATGAAAAACTCCTTTGAGCGGTCTGCGGAAACAAGCCCCGGTCAGTCCCGGGATTGAGCAGCGTGTCGAGGATGTCGGCTTCGAGCGCGGCGGCCTGGCGCGCGGCATCGCTGCCGGTGGTGCG
>NZ_AYVK01000039.1:0-68886 GCF_000503155.1 Mesorhizobium sp. LSJC285A00 | reverse complement strand
ACGGTCGAACCGGTTGGCCCACAGATTGTCGCCCGTTGCCGTATCGATGAGCTGGGCATTGAGGCGGATCTGCTCGCCGGTGCGGCGGACGCTCCCCTCGACAACGAAGCGGACGCCAAGGTCGCGCGCGACGTCCGCCAGCGCTGCAGGCTTGTTCTTGTAGGCGAACACCGAGTTGCGCGCGATGACGTCCAGACCGGACAGCTTGGTGAGGTCGGTGATCAGATCCTCGGTGATGCCGTCAGCGAAATAGTCCTGGCCTGGATCGCCGCCGAGGTTTGCAAACGGCAGCACGGCAACCGATGGCCGCGATGGCACTGAGAACTTCTGCCATGCGAAAATGCCGGCAATCGCGGCGATCGCCAAGGCGGCGGCGCCTGCCAGGATGATGACGCGCGAGCTCGGCCGGTGTGGCGCGGCCGTGACCTTTCCCGATGCTGCGGGATCCAGCAGCAGTCGATAGGCGCGAACCGGATCGGCGATGTTCTTGAGGCGCTGCTCGCCAAGACTGGCAAAGCCGACATCAACCTTGTGAACGGCATGATCAAATGCGGTTCCGGAGATACATACACCCCCCGGCTCGGCCATAGCCTCGAGGCGCGCGGCGATGTTGACGCCATCGCCGTAGATGTCATTTTCCTCTACGATGACATCACCGAGATTGACGCCGATGCGAAACCGGATGTGGCGGGGGTCGGAGGTGCCCGGGTCTCGGACAGCCATCCGGCGCTGAATCGCGGCAGCGCATTGGACGGCATCAACGACGCTGGCGAATTCGACCAGCGCCCCGTCTCCCATGAGCTTGATAATCCGACCGTGGAATTCCTTGATCGCGGGGTCGACCAGTTCTCGACGGCAACCCTTCAGTCGTTCGAGCGTGCCGACCTCATCCTCGCCCATGAGCGTGCTGTAGCCGACCACGTCGGCAGCAAGGATCGCGGTAAGCCTTCGCTCCATGTGCGGTTGTCCTGCCTCCCTAGCTCAAAGCTTCGCTGAGCGTATTCGACTGGCGTTTCGAATGCGAGCATGCTTGGCCTACTGGACAGCGATAATGCAACCACGTCGTTTTGAAGACATTGCCCTCATGGCTCAGCCTTGTGCGAAACCGGATGTTGCCGCATGGCTGATGTGGGTCGAGATCGGCCTCTGTCGTTCTTAACTGGCCACAAGCGGACTTACTGGTCCCGGCCCCAAGGCTGCCGGTCAGCAATGCGCCTCATTTCGGTCGTTCAGGCCGCGCTGACGGTTTCCTGAAAGCTGCCTGTCCGTTCAGCCTATTGTCCGGCGAGGAGATCGGCACAATTCGGCATCCGCCATCGTAACCGCAATTCGTCATCTCTCACCGGGTTGACAATCGCTCCTCAGGCGCCATGCTGCAGTGCAACATGGCTAGCTACGAAACCAGCATCATCAAATCGTCGCGCATCGAATGCCTGGACGGGCTTCGCGCGCTTGCGGCGATCTGGGTGCTGGTCGGGCACTGCATGCTTTTGACCGGCTGGCAAATTCCGATCGTCAGCGAGCCGGATCTCGGCGTCGACCTGTTCATCATGCTGTCCGGCTTCCTGATGGTGTTCCACTATCAGCTGCGCCAGGAAAAGGAGCCTTGGCAAAGACCGGAAACCTGGCTGAAATTCTGGACGCGCCGCTATTTCAGGATTGCGCCGCTGTTCTATGTCATGCTTTTCCTGGCGCTGGCGCTTGGCCCCTATCTCTACGATTGCAGGATCATCATCGACGATTTCCTCTCCAGATCGCACCAGGCGCCGGAACGCTACCTCGACGGCAGCCTGAAAAACATCGTCGCTCATCTCACCTTCCTGTTTGGGCTGGTGCCGAGCCTCGCCTATCGCACGCCGCTGCCTGACTGGAGCCTGGGGCTGGAGATGCAGTTCTATGCCGTGTTCCCGGCCGTCATGCTGCTGGTGCGCAGGCTGGACTGGATCAGGAGCGCCCTTGTGGTCGCGGCGGCCGGCTGCGTCATCGTGTTTGCGATGCGGCTGTTGTCGATCCATTTTCCGATGCCGTCCTTTCTGCCGCTGAAGATGCAGATATTCCTGTGCGGGATGCTGCTGGCCGGAGTCGTGCATCAGAGCCAGCCGCGATCTATCCTGTACTTGGCACTGGCGCTGCTGCTGGCGGCGCTGCCCTTTGGCGGCGATCAGGGGCTGGGCAAGCTTCTGGTGCGCGAAGCGCTGGTGGCGGGCTTCTTTGCCCTGGTTCTCTACCGCATGCTGCCTGGAAGGGCGGGAACGCTGGCGCGAGCGATCGCCGTGACGCTCAGCAACCGGTCTTCCACCTGATGGGCGAGCTTTCCTTTAGCATCTACCTGATCCATCTGCTGGTGCTGCAGCCCGTCGCGGCGTTCGTCATCAGTGAGTTCGGCCACGAATTGTCGGCGCCGCTGCGCTTCGCCATCGTCGTTGCCGTTGTGCTGCCGACGGTGACGTTGCTGTCCTGGATCACCTACACTCTGATCGAGGTCCCCGGCCAGAAGGCGGGCCGCTTCGTCGTCCAGCGCTTTGGCCGGAAAACTGCGCCGGTGCTCGAGAAGACCCCGGCGGAGTAGGGCGCCAAGTCAGCCAGTTCCCTCGATTGAATTCACCTACGACTGTGTCACGCCCTCTTGTGTGCGGCGAGATGAAGGCCGATGCCGCAGCAGGGACCGGATAATGTTGTCGTAGATGTAATTGGCGACAGGCGCGAGGCCACGAGAATGAGACAGGGCCAGATCAGCTTGTCGTCAACTGTCGCTTTGACGAATTTTTCCGAAGTTCAGCTTAAGACGGTGCGCCGACTCAGCCGGAACGGGCAGGCAAACCCTTCCCCTGCGCTGGCGCATGTCGCGGCGATTTCCTGCTGTGGTGGATAAGGCAACCGAACCGATGATCAAGATGAACATAGGGGCTGACTAGGCTAAGCGCTGGCGAGATCAAGCGGTACGCGGGGAGAAAAGGCGCTTGTCGCCCGCAACCTGTTCATGGGCAGTGGTTTTGGCGGTGATAATCATCTTGGCTGGTCTGATCGGGCACAAGGCCCACATCCTGCTGTAGTCTTCGGATCAATGGATTGCGCCAGCCCTCGATCGGGTGCATCTGCAAAGCAAAAGCCCGCCGCGTCTGGGCCGAGAGCGGCGGGCCGTCTTATTGCCGAGAGTTGAGCGCCCCTGCCACATGCAACTTTCGCGTTGGTGCACGAGTGCGGGCACATTCGACGAAAGCGATGCGCCTCGCGTCTGCCGTTTGGATCAGCTTCGCCATTGCCTCGCGCCCGCCGGTCGGCTGGCTGTCGAGGTGGCTGCCGATCAGCAGCGGCGGCAGGGTGGCATCCGTGCCCTCGCGGCGGATGAAAAGGTTTGCCATGGCGTCCTGGAAAACCGCGAAGCCGCGCGCGAGCGCCAATTCCGCCAACAGGCGCCGGGCNGAAAAGGTTTGCCATGGCGTCCTGGAAAACCGCGAAGCCGCGCGCGAGCGCCAATTCCGCCAACAGGCGCCGGGCGCCGCGATCCTCGATGCTGAACGCCTGTCGGTTTACGCCACCGGCTGGCGTCGCGCCGATCCGGGCGAAGGCATCGAGCCGGCCCAGCAGCCGCTCGCCGTCGATCTCCGACACTAAAGTCACCGCTTGAGGCCGCGGATGAAGGCCTTCACCCGTTGCGGATCGACCTGATTCCACCACACTCCATCATGTTTCAGCGAGCTGGCGACAATGACGCCGTCGACGATGTCCAAGATATCGTTGGCGTTGTCGGGTGTCACCCCGCTGCCGACAAGCGTCGGCAGTCCGGCGGCGTCCTTGATCATCCTGATGTAACTGAGGTCGGCGGCGTGGCCAGTGCGCTGGCCGGTGGCGATCACCGCGTCGGCATCGAAGAACACGAGGTCCTTGACCTGCTCCTCGATCGGCCGGTCGCCGACGATCGCATGGGCGCCNTCGCGCCGATCCGGGCGAAGGCATCGAGCCGGCCCAGCAGCCGCTCGCCGTCGATCTCCGGCACTAAAGTCACCGCTTCAGGCCGCGGATGAAGGCCTTCACCCGTTGCGGATCGACCTGATTCCACCACACTCCATCATATTTCAGCGAGCTGGCGACAATGACGCCGTCGACGATGTCCAAGATATCGTTGGCGTTGTCGGGTGTCACCCCGCTGCCGACAAGCGTCGGCAGTCCGGCGGCGTCCTTGATCATCCTGATGTAGCTGAGGTCGGCGGCGTGGCCAGTGCGCTGGCCGGTGGCGATCACCGCGTCGGCATCGAAGAACACGAGGTCCTTGACCTGCTCCTCGATCGGCCGGTCGCCGACGATCGCATGGGCGCCATGCTTGACATGCGCGTCGGCGAAGATGCGGATACCGTTGGCCCGAAGCCTAGCGCGGAAACGCATGGCGCGCGCCGCTTCGCCTTCGATAAGGCCCTCATTGGCGACATAGGCGTTGGCCCATTGATTGACGCGCACGAAGGCTGCACCGGAGGCACTGGCGATCGACAGCGCGGGAATGGAGGCATTGGCAAGCACATTGATGCCGATCGGCCGGCCGAGTTCTCTGCGGATCCGGTCTGAGACGACAGACATGTAGGCGGAGGTTTCCGGCCCGATATCATCCGGCTTGGAAAACGGCACGTCACCATGGTTTTCGGCGATCACGCCGTCACACCCTCCCTGCAAATAGGCTTTGGCGTCGTCGAGGCCGCGTTGATAGATGGCCTCGATCGCCTCGCCATGGTAGCGCGGCGCCCCCGGCAGGGGGGCGAGATGAACCACGCCGATCACCACCTTGCTTCTGCCGAAGATCGACTGCAGCGCATCATTCGTCACCTGGCCGACGGGTTTGGGGGATTGTGTCATGCGGTTTCCGCTTCTGTCGTTTCCATGAGCAGTTTCATCTCCCGCCTGTCGGGGCAGGACTCAAGCGTGCCGGCGCGTCCGACCGAGACAGCGGCCGCGCGGACCGCGATCCGCGCAGCCGCGGCGAGCTCCATGCCGGCCGCGAGGCAACCAGCGAGGCAACCGCAAAAGACGTCGCCCGCGCCGCTGGTGTCCACCACAGCCACGCTCGGCGCCGCGAACCGGTCGATCTGTCCTTGGTTATCGACCAGGCAGCCGAGTGCGCCAAGCGTCACGATGGCAGCGCCGGCGCCCTGACGGATCAAGTCGCGGGCCGCCATGGCAGGGTCGCCAGCCCCGGTCAGTTGCGCCGCTTCGCCCGCGTTGGCGATGACGACGCTGACGTCGCTCAAGCCCGGTGTGTGGTCGGCCGCAAGCGGGCTCGGATTGAAGATCGTCATCGCTCCCGCGCCCCGCGCCACCTTCAGGCAAGTGGCCGTGATATCCGGACCCAGATTGCCCTGAAATACTACGATATCGCCGCGTGCGATCGATCGGGTAAAACCGCTGTCGGCCATAGGATTGTACGCGGCGGCGCAACTGGCTCCGGTGACGATGAGGTTTTCGCCGCGCGCATCGACCATGATCGTCGACCGATCGCTGGGCAGTGGCAGTACCGCCAGATGGCTGGCATCGAGATCGCGGCTCAACTGCTCTGCGATCCAGACTCCGGCAGGATCGTTGCCGATCGCGGCACGGAAGCGAACATCGGCTCCGGTGCGCGCCGCGGCCACCGCCTGGTTCGCACCCTTGCCGCCAAGTCCGTCAGCATGTTCCGCTGCGTTCAGCGTTTCGCCCGGCTGGGGAAACCGCTCTAGCCGAAACGTTGTATCGACACAGACATTGCCGACGACATGGACGCTCATGGCTTGCTAGTCCTTGGCCGTAGCCCAGCCCAGCATCTGTTCGAACAATGTCTTGTAGCCATTCCAGGCGATGAAGCCCGGCGGCAGCCAATGCGGCCCTACATCCGAGGTCCAGGCGACAGTGCGGCCCCGGCCATATTTGCCGGTCACCAGCAGTGGCAGCGAACGGTAGTCGGAGGACACGGTGGCGAGAACTTCCGAACCATCCTTGACCGTGACCTCGTTGAAGCCAAGCAGGATTGGCCAGTCCTTACCGAGGCCCTTGAGGATCGGATGGGTCTGCGGTCCGACGACAACCGGCGCATAGCCCTCTGGAACCTCGACACGGTCGTCCACCGGCAGGCAGATGACCGGCAGAACGTCCTCAACCGGCGTCTTGTGATAGCGCGCGCCGCCATTGATGCCCTGGAAGCTGTAATAGCCGCCGAACATCAACAGACCGCCGCCATTGCCGACATAGTCGCGCAACAGGCGCAGCCGGTTCGGCGTCGGTTTGGAGTGGATCCAGGTATCGGGGTGAAGCAGCAGCGTGTTGGCCCCCAGATCGGAGAGCACGACCGCGTCATAGGCCGAAAGCGCTTCCATGGTCTGCGGGAAATTCCGCTGTGCCTCATGCGCCGGCATGAAGGTGACGTCGAACAGGCTGTCCTTCATCGCGGCCAGCAACTCATCGGCACCGGTGTGATATGTCACGGTGGGAAACTGATCGAAGCCTTTGATGTGGGTCGCGGTCGAGACCCAGGACTCGCCTGCGAGAAGAACCTTCTTCCTGGACATGTAGTCTCCCTATCTTGTTTTGGAGCCGCGGCTCAGAGGCCCTCGGCGAACACAGTCTTTGGATTGTCGATGAGCATCGTGTCGATTGCCGACTGCTCGACACCATGGCGTTTCAGTCTCGGCACGAAATGCTTGAGGATGAAGCCGTAGCCGAAGCCGCCAAAGCGGGTCAGCATGATCTTCAGAAACACGTCCTGCGACAGCAGAACCCGGTCGACCAGACCCATGTCGATCAGCGAGCGGATCGCCCGCGCATTCTGCTCGTCGGACGGCGACTGCGCATCCTGGTCGGCATAGTAGAAATCCATGCCGATCATGTCGTATTCCAGGAAGGCGCCACGCGCGGCGAGGCTTTGCTGGTAGGCAAGATCGTTGTGGCTGGGGTTCATGTGGCAAAGCACCGTATGCCGGAGATCCGCGCCTTCTGCCTCGACCACGTCAAGCACATCATGCGCCAGCCGCTCCCAGCCGGGCAGATGAATCGTCAGCGGCACGCCGGTCATCTTGGCCGCACGGGCGGAGGCCCGCAGCGACTTGCGCTCCTCGTCGGTAAAATCCTTGCTGACGCCAACCTCACCGATAATGCCGGCAATGATTTCGGGCTGCGCCGACCCGCCGCCGACATCATTGACGAGGAATTCGGTGACGTCGTCAACGTCCATCGCTTTCAGCCAGACGGGATGGGTGTGCTGCAGGTAGAAGCCCGTCCCCATGACGATCCGCAATCCAGAGGCGCGGGCGATGCGCGCCAGCTTCACCGGATCGCGGCCAATGCCAATGTTGGTCGCATCCACCACGGTATGGCCGCCGAGCGCCCGGTATTTCGCCAACTCCGAAAGGGCTAGGTCGCTGTCGTCGAGCGAGACGTTGTCGCGGTTCATGTAGGGGTTCATCCGCAACTCGCCGATGATCTCCATGCTGACCGGCTGCTCGGCGATCTTCTTCTCGTCGGGATGGCAAGGGCATTTCCACGACGTCGCGCCATCGAGCAGTATGTGTTCATGCATCAGCGTCACGCCCATATCGGCAATCGCAACCGGGCCGGTAACGGTCATCACCGTGCCGGAGCGAACACCGATCGGTGCCCGTTCCCTTGGCTTGTCGTCGAACAGATGATCCATGTCAGCGGCTCCGCGTTGCGCCCTTGAACAGCCGGAAATTCAGCCAGATGGCAACGAGGATAATTGTGCCGGTGACGATCGGTGTCAGGAATGGGGACATGTGCGCCAGGATCAGGCCGTTGCCGATAACCGCGACGGTCAACGCGCCGAGCACAGTGCCGATGATCGTACCGCGCCCGCCGAACAGACTGGTGCCGCCAAGCACCACGGCGGCGATGACATCGAGCTCGAAACCCTGGCCGGCATTCGACGAGCCGGAACCGAGCCGGGCGGCGAGGATGATGCCGGCCACCGCCGCCGCCATGCCCGACAGGATGTAGACGAAGAGCGTCATGAAGCGCGTATCGACACCGGCTCGGCGCACGGCCTCTGTATTGGCGCCGATGCCGGTGACATAGCGGCCGAACGGCGTCTGGTTGAAGGCGAGATAGGCAATGATCAGCACGACAAGGGCGAGCAGCGCCGGTACCGGCACGCCGAGAAACCAGGCCCTGCCGATGTTGACGAAGAAGCTGGTCGGTTCGACCGGGATCGAATAGCCGCCGGTGATCAGCAACGCCACGCCGCGGATGACGGAGAGCCCGGCAAGGGTGACGATGAAGGGCGGTATCCGCTCGTAGGCGATGAAGAAGCCGTGCAAGGCGCCGATCGCAGCACCAAGCGCCAGCATGGCGATGACGACCAGCGGCCATGGCAGGTCGGCCTGCAGGAAAACCGCCGACAGCGTTGCCGTCAGCGCCAGCACGGAGCCGACCGAGAGGTCGATGCCGCCGGTGGTGATGACGAAGGTCATCGCGGCCGCAACGATCAGCAGCGGCGCCGACTGGCGCGCGATGTTGAGCAGATTGGGCGTCGTCAGGAAGGAACCGGTGATCAGCGAGAAGACCGCGCAGACGACGATGAAGAACAGCGCAATCGAGACGACGCTGCCATTGGCGAACGCCACATCCTTCCACGTGCTGTTGTGAGCGCGTTTGGGCGAGGCGCCAACACCGGCGGAGGTAACGTTCATGGTTGGACCCCCTCATCGCGGCTTGCGCGGGCCGAGCGCGCGGTGAATTTGCGGCCGACGATCAGGTTGACGACCTCCTCGATGCTGGTCTCGCCGATCTTGCGCTCGGCGACATTGCGGCCTTCGTACATGACCTGGATACGATCGCAGACCAGGAACAGGTCCTGCAGGCGATGGGTGATGAGGATGACGCTGACACCACGGGCGCTGACGGCGCGGATGAGTTCCAGAACCGCCTCGACTTCCGCCACCGCAAGGGCGGCCGTCGGCTCGTCCATGATCAGCACCGACGGATCGAAGGAAGCGGCGCGGCCGATGGCGATCGACTGGCGCTGGCCACCGGAGAGGTTTTCGACCTTGAGCCTGGTATCGGCAATGACGATGCCGAGCCGGTCGAGCATCTGGCGCGTCTCGCCATGCATGCGCTTGTTGTCGAGAAAGGGGACGCCGAGAACGCGGCGACGCGGCTCGCGGCCGAGGAAGAGATTGCCCGCCACATCCACCGTGTCGCAGAGCGAAAGGTCCTGGTAGACCATCTCCACCCGCGCGGCGCGGGCATCGGCCGGCGACGAGAAAGACGCCGCCTTGCCATTGATCTCGATGGTGCCGGCATCAGGAATGACCGCACCGGACAGCACCTTGCTCAAGGTGGATTTGCCGGCGCCATTGTCGCCGACCAGACCGAGCACTTCGCCAGGCTTCAGGTTCAGCGAGACATCGTCCAGCGTCTGGATAGGGCCGTACCGTTTGGAAATACCGGTCATCCTGACGCGGTAGGTCTCGCCATCGCTCATCATGGTTCCAATTCTCTGGGCGCGACATGTTCAATTGGTCGCCGGGCTGCGCAGGCAACCCTCGGGTCAATGCGCAGCCCAGCGGTCCGGGGAGGATACTACTTGAACATGTCCTTGAACTGGCCGACATTTTCCTTGGTCACGATGGTGATCGGAACGTTGATGATCGGGTCGATCTTCTCGCCCTTCTTGAGCTTGACGAAAGCTTCGATGGCAGCCTTGCCTTCACCGGCCGGATCCTGCTGGACGACAGCGACCACCCAGCCCTCTTCGAGACCCTGCACCGCCGACTTGGTCAGGTCCCAGCCGAACACCTTGACGTCGCCCGTACGGGCCTGGCTGGAGACGGCGGAAACCGCGCCGAGCAGAGCCGGCTCGCCGGTCGCGTAAAGCGTCGTCATGTCAGGATTGGCGGTCATCAGGTTTTCGGAGGCGGACAGGGCGACGTCCTGGACGTTCTGGCCGTCGACCGTGTCGAGGAAGGTGACCTTCTGGCCGCTGTCGGTGACAGCCTTCTTGAAGCCGTCGAGGCGCTGGTTCTGGATAAACGAATTGAGCGCGCCAACGACGCCGATCTTGGCGGTGCCGCTCAGCTTAGTCTTCACGTATTCGGCGTAGGACTTGCCGATATCCTCGCCTGCCTTGGTGTTGTCAACGCCGACGAAGGCGACGTTGTCGCCATTTGGGATCTGCGCGTCAATGGCGATGACCGGAATGCCGGCGGCTTTGGCCGCGGTGATGGCCGGCTTCACACCGTTGACATCGATGGCGACGAGAATGATGCCGTCGACCTTCTGGGTGATGTAGTTCTCGATGGCGTCGTTCTGCGCGCTTGGTACATTGTTGGCGTTGAAGATGACGAGGTCCACGCCGGCAGCCTTTGCGGCAGCCGTTGCGCCGTCATTGATCTGGTTGAAGAACAGGGCCTGCTGGTTGATGGTCACCAGCGCATAGGTCTCGGCCATGGCGGAAGCAGAGCCGAGGGCGAGGGTCATGGCGATGGCTGCGGCGCAGCCTGAAAGGATCTTGGTAAGACGCATTCCGGTTCCCCTTGGTTTTCTCGAAAAGGCCCTTGATCGGGCTCACCTGGCGCCTGAGCGCAGAGCATATTTCAAGATGCTTGATTTCTTGTCAAGTGACTTGAATTGGCATCAACGAAGACAAATGAGGGGCTCGCCCGATCAGAATGTTGCCGGCGTGTTCACCCAGAAAATGCTGGCGCGTTCGTCGCCGACATTGCGGTACCAGTGCGGCAGTTCGGAATTGAAGACGAAGGAATCGCCGGCCGACAGGCGAAACGTCTTTTCGCCGACCATCAATTCGATCGCACCTTCCAGGAGGTAGCCGACTTCCTCGCCAGCGTGCTGGATCGGGCCGGCGCTCTCACCTCCCGCCTCGATGTGATGGATGTTGCACTGCAGGAGATGGCCGGGCGAATACGGAATGACGCGCTCGAGCGAAATGCCTTCGCCGCGCCGAAGCGGATCGAGCGCGATCAACGGCCGCGATCCAGCCCGAAAGACAATGCCTTCCTCACCATCGGATTCCTCGAACATCCAGCCAATGTTGGTGCCAAGCACCTCGACAAGCCGGTGCAGCATGGGAAGCGAGGGCGAGACCTTGCCGTTCTCGACCTTGGAAAGCAGGCTTTCAGAGCAGTTCGCGGCGGCGGCTAGCGCCTTCAAGGTCAGCCCACGCGTCTGCCGGGAGAGTTTCAACCGTATGCCGAGCCGCAGAAGGCTGGTGGCGGTCGAGCGCTCGTCGCCGCCCTTGCTGTTTTGGGTGTCCATCTTGTTCATTTGGGGACGCGAACATCTCCGCTGGTTGGGCTGACTCGTAAAACTGATCCCAGGCGTTGTCCATCCTGTGAAAAACGGACGATGCATCCAATCGACTCGGCTGGGCTTTTCAAAACCATCATCCCCGACCAAACGCTACGACGCCTTCGGCGCATTTGCGAGTAACTGCCCGGAAGAATTGTTCCTCTCAAGCCTCTTGGCTGGAAAGGGCTTTCGCAAGTTCAACAACAACGCGCAAAGCCCGTATTGGCTCACATCCAAACAATCGCACATAGTGCTCCCGCGCCGGCCGATTCGGGCGATAGCTGTGTCACGGATCAACCCGGAAAACAGCCATGTACGCCTACACCGCCTCCAGAATTTCGCTGCCGTCACGGTCTACCCTGCCCAACCTGCCTGAGGCTTTCGAGCCCGCACCGCTGCAACCACTCAGCTTCTATTCCGCAGGTGCGGAAATCTACGCCCAGGGCGAGAAGGCCGGAGCCTTCTACCAGGTGGAGTTCGGCGCTGTCCGCGTCTATCGCCTGCTTGCTGACGGCCGCCGGCAGATCAGTGCCTTTCACCTATCCGGAGAGACATTCGGCTTCGAAGCCGACACNGTCTGCGATGCGTGGAAATCGTCAGGCACAACGCGCTTCAGAACATGAGCGAGTGAATGACAACATGCTCCGGGCCACGCGGAATGTAGCCTAGCCCTCGGCATCACCGGCGATCAGCCGAGGGCCGATTGCGGACTGGATGATTCTCCTCGGCGGCGGGGTTCGAGTCCACGTTGTGGGCATCTTAGAAAAAATATAATGAAATCACATAGTTATATGTGAATTTTGGTGGGCCCGGAGGGACTCGAACCCCCAACCAAGCGGTTATGAGCCGCCGGCTCTAACCATTGAGCTACAGGCCCCACGCGCGCTGGATTAGTGTTTTTCCTTGCGCGGCACAAGGCTTTCCGGACGGGCTGGCCGAGATCGCCCAAATCAGCCCATATTCGCGCCCTAGTCGACAGGCGCGACTGGATCGCACATCGAGGAGATTTTCATGACCAGACATATTTTGCCGCTCGCACTTGCCGCCGCGATCGCTTTTCCGGCGATGGCAAGCGCTGCCGATTCGCTGCCCCCGCCCCGGATCATCGTGTCGGGTGAAGGCCAGTCGACCGTGGCGCCTGACCTGGCGCTGCTGACGCTCAGCGTCATGCGCGAGGCCAAGACCGCACGCGCGGCACTCGACGCCAACAACGACGCCATGGCCGCCGTGATCGCGGCAATGAAGTCGGCAGGGATCAAGGACCGCGACCTGCAGACCGCCGGCATCCAGATCAACCCGCGTTACAACTACACCAACAAACCGGACGGCAGCCAGGAAGCCGAGCTTGTCGCCTACCAGGTGACCAACACACTCTCGGTGCGCATCCGCGACATCGACAAAACAGGTGAGATTCTCGACAAGGCTGTGTCGCTCGGCGTCAATCAGGGCGGAGGCATTTCGTTCTCCAACGAGGATCCGAAAGCTGCCGTCACCGAAGCCCGCAAGAAGGCGGTCGCCGATGCCATGGCCAAGGCCAAGACGCTGGCCGAAGCCGCCGGCGTCAGCATAGGCCGGGTGCTGGAAATCACCGACCAGAACGTTGCGCCGGCGCCGATGCCGATCAATGCAAAGGCCTTCGATGCGGCAGGCGCCGCGGTTCCCGTGCAGGCCGGCGAGAATGCCTACGCCGTGCAGGTAACAGTGACATTCGAGCTTAAGTAGCAGGCCGCCGGGCTGGGCGCGGTTCTGCTGAACCCGTCGGCCGGAACCGCAGATTTCCGACATGAAAAACCCCGGAGGACTGGCCTCCGGGGTTTTTTCGAGCCGCACCTTTCCGCGGAGGGAAAGGGGCTCCTGGCTGACCCTAGAAGGGTCATGCCGCTACTCCTGGTACTCCAGGCTGATCCTGGCAGAGGAACATGCCTCCGGATCGACCTTCGCAGAAGGTCGTATCCCAGACTGATCTTCGCAGAAGATCAGTCTGGTTCTCTTAGCGATAGATAACCGGGCAGCCGCGCTCATTGGCGAACACGACCACTACGCGATCGCCATACTGGCGGCCGGCGACCTTCACCACGCGGCGATTGACATCGACGATGCGGACGCGGTGCAGGCCCATGCGCTCGGCCTTGTCGAGGGCGCGGTCCGGCGAGCAGCGGCGCCAATTGCGGTCACGGCGAAAGCCGTCCTCATCGTCGCCGGTGTAGACGCCGACGCGGCGGTCATGGTTGTTGCCGAAGCCGAGATAGATCGAGTCCGCCTGGGCGGGCACTGCGGCAAGGGTGCCGAGAGCTACGAGACCCGAAAGGGCTGCCGTCTTGAATGAGTTGAACATTGTCTTCTCTCCTTGTTGAGGGCTTGCGCCCGTCTTGGTCGAACCGATGGGGGGAGAATGCTCCTTGCAATCTGAACTCTTCGCGAACCGGCCGTTCATTTTCGGTTAATCTGCCCGACAGGTCAAAAGCAACCGCCCCTTCCACCGCTGCAAACGATCCTGACCGTCAAAAACGTCCAATGGCGCGGAACGCCCTATGGCAACGTCCGTTCCAGAATGCTCAGGGCTCGTCGTCGAGCATATAGTCGAAATAATCGTCCGGCTCGGCCAGATCGGTCTCACTGGCGCGGACGCGGCCGCGCATGGAGATGCCGGCATCATGAACGGTCTCGGCACTTCCCGACACCAGCCTGTGCCACCAATAGAGGTCGTGCCCCTCGGCAACCAGCCGGTAGGCACAGGTTTTCGGCAGCCACGTGATGGTGCGCACATTCTGCGGCGTCAGCCCGACACAGTCCGGCACGCGCGCCAGCCGGTTGGCATAGTCCGAACAGCGGCAGCTTTGCCCATCGAACAGCCGGCAGCCGACTGATGTCCAGTAGATCTCGCCGGTATCCTCGTCCTCGAGTTTAGACAGGCAGCATTTTCCGCAGCCGTCGCACAGCGATTCCCACTCGGTGGGCGTCATCGCTTCCAGCGTCTTGGTCTTCCAGAACGGCGTTTCCATTATGGGTCGAGATGTGGCCTCCGCATGCGGCAAGGTCAAGCTGTTGTGTGACTTCAAGTTCCGGCCGCACCATAGGAAAAACATGAAGTTGCCTTCAAAACGCCGGTCAATCGTCCTTGGGTGCGGGTAATGCCTGCAAACCGGAACCAATCCGGTCAAGGACAGTTTGGGCAGGGATGGGACCCCACAAGGAGAATTTAAGATGAAACGCCAACCACGGGTACTGGCAGGTACGGCACTTGGCCTGCTTATGGCATCCGCGCCGTTGGGCGCATCCCCGTTGCAGGGCAACGCCGTTTTCGGCCCCTTGCAGCACACGGCCGCGCCACTGATCCTGGTCCAGGACGACCCTGCTGCAGATGGTCAGCAGACCGACCAGGAACTGCCGCGCAAAAAGAAACGCCAGCAGGCCGAACAGGCAGCGCCGGCCGCCGAGCAGCCTGCACCGGCTGCAGAGCAACCCGCCCCTGCCGCCGAGGAACAACAGCCGCGCAGGAAGAAGCGGGATCAGCAGCAGACCGAGCAGGCCCCGGCCGAACAGGCCGCACCTGCCGCCGAGGAACAGCAGCCGCGCAAAAAGAAGCGCAATCAACAGCAGCAGATCGAGGCGGCGCCTGCGGATGAGGGCGGCGCCCAGGCAGCGCCGGCGACCGATGAGCAGCCGCTCAAGCCACGCAAGAAGAAGCGTGACCAGCAGCAGATCGAGGCAGCACCGGCTGAACAACCGGCCGAACAGGTAGCTCCGGCAAATGAAGAACAGCCGCTAAAGCCACGCAAGAAGAAGCGCGACCAACAGCAGATCGAAGCGGCGCCCGCTGAACAGCCGGCCCAGCAGCCTGCCGAGCAGGCAGCGCCCACCGAACAGGTGGCGCCGGCAAACGACAACAAGTCGGGCAAGAAAAAGCGCAAGCAGGATCAGCAGATTGAGGCCGCGCCTGCCGACAAAGCGCCAGACGTCAAAGTTGCGCCTGCCGGAGAGCCCGCGCCGCAGGCCGAGCCGATTCAGCCCCCGGCCGATCAGCAAGCGGCTCCCGCCGAAGGTGAACAGCCGAAGGATCAGGCGAAAAAGCACGGCAAAAAAACTGTCGGCGAACAGCCGGTGACGGGCGAACAGCAGCCTGCGACCGGTGAACCACAGCCTGCGGAGCAACCGGCCAATGCCGAGCAGCCCGCGCAACGTGAGACGCCGGCGCAAGGCGAAGCCACGGCCAACCCCGACGAAGCACCCATCCTGGACAGCCAGAAGGATGCCAGGCGCAAGCACCGCAAGGACCAGGGCGGCAACAGCCAGAATGGCGACGGCCAAAATGGGAACGGCCAGAATGCTGGCGGCCAGACGGGCGAGCAGCCCGCGCAGGGCGGCACCGAGGCGCAAGCCCCGAAGCCGGCTCCGGTCGACCAGGGACCGCCGCCCACCGACGACAGGTCAGCTCAGCAGGCAATTCAGCCAGAAAAGATCGCCCCGGTGACGGAGGAAAAAGGCAAACGCGTCGAGCGCGCACCCGATGAGAACGTCCGCGACCGCCGGCGTCCGAAAGGCGTCGACGTCGTCAAGGAACTCGGCGACCGCGTCATCCTGCAGTTCAACAACCAGACGATCGTGGAAAGCAATGACGCTCCGCGCATGCACCGCGGCGCCAGGAATGTTTACTATGAGGAACTGTCGGGCGATCGCTCTCGGGAAATCGTCGAGCGCGACAATGGCATCCAGATCGTCACCATCCGCAACCGCAATGGCGACGTCATCAGGCGATCGCGCATCACGCCGGATGGGCACGAATATGTGCTGAGCTATGTCGACGAGCGCAGCTATGACGACGACAATGACTGGCGCGATCCCGGTGACGACCTGCCGCCGATGCGGCTCACCATCCCGCGCCGCGAGTACATCCTCGATTCGGAAGATGTCGAAAGCCCGGACGATTATTACGAGTTCCTCGAACAACCGCCGGTGGAGAAGGTCCAGCGCCTCTATTCCATCGACGAAGTGAAGCGTTCGGCGCGCGTGCGCGACATTGCCCGTCGCGTCGACCTCGATACATTGAACTTCGAGTTCGGCTCGGCCTCGATATCCGACACCGAAGTGCAGAAACTGGAAGGCGTCGCCACGGCCATGGAGAAACTGTTGAAGAAGAACCCGGCCGAAACCTTCCTGATCGAAGGCCACACCGATGCGGTTGGCACGCCGGAAGCAAACCTTGCTCTGTCCGACCGGCGCGCTGAGTCTGTCGCCGAAGCGCTGACCAATGCCTTCGGGATCCCGCCGGAAAACCTGACCACTCAGGGCTATGGCGAGGAATACCTGAAGGTCAACACCACGGCGCCCAACCGCGAGAACCGCCGTGTCGGCATCCGTCGCATCACCTCGCTGGTGGCACCGGTGGCGAGTAACAATTGATCTGCTTTCCAATGGCTTGAGCAGCTTTCTGGAATCAGATCGACAACAAGGACCCATCCCGGCAGATCGGGATGGGTCGAGCTGCGGACAGCAATCCCGGTTCAGCAAGAATTGTACTGGTATTAGAACCGGCTCATTGAATAGAGCGGCCGCCCTCCCCAGATTCAAGCCTGGGCGTTCCCTGCCCCGTCCCGACTCCAGCGGGATGCATTGAACCCCGCCGGCCCTCCCGGCGGGGTTTTTTTGCGTCGCAATTTGCCTTGCAAACTGCGGCAAGCTGATCGAAATACCCCAGTCGACCTCAGAAAGCTGACCGGAACCGCTGCATGAAACGTCTCGAACTCGCCATCGAATCGATCATCCTCGCCTCACGCTGGCTGCTGGTGGTTTTCTACATCGGGCTGGCCCTGGCGCTCGCCGTCTATGCGCTGTCCTTCGGCAAAAAACTCTACGAGTTCGTCATGGTCGCCTTCACACTCGACGACACCGACACCATCCTGAAGATGCTCGGCCTCATCGACGCCGCACTTGTCGCCTCGCTGGTGGTGATGGTGATCATCTCCGGCTACGAGAATTTCGTCAGCCGCTTCGACGACCAGGATGGCGGTGTGCACTGGCTGGGTACGATCGATGTCGGTTCGCTGAAGGTCAAGGTCGCCTCGACCATCGTCGCTATTTCCTCGATCCACCTGTTGCAGGTGTTCCTGAATTCGTCTTCCTATACGATCGACCAGCTGATGTGGCTGACCATCATCCACCTCGCTTTCGTCGTCTCGGCGCTGATGCTGGCCTATATCGACCGGCTGATGGGACTGAGCAAAGGCAAGAAGGGCGAGGAGTGATGAGCCCCTTTCTCCCCGTTCATGGGGAGGTGAGGCTGGTCCGCACAGCGGGCGAAAAGCCAATTGCTTGGTTTTTCGAAAAACGCCGGCAGGTGGATGAGGAAGCAGCGCCGTCGGCCCGTGATTTCCGTCAGTAGATGCTTTTGACGTTCGTCGGCGAATTGGCAAATACCGCGTCCGGCACGAAAAAGTCGCCGGCCAGCGGCCCGGTCGCGCCCGGCGCATAGACCGCGAAATCGGTCACGCCCTCGGCCCGCAGCACCTCTTCATCGATGTAGAAATTGCCTGATGTCTCGCGCGATGAGCGCATGAAGATGGCGTGTGCGGCATCGGCCATGATGTCGGGTAAGCGGCTCATCGCCGCCACCGTCGCGCCGCCGAGCAGATTGCGCACCGCAGCCGTGTCGATGGTCGAGATCGGCCACAGCGAATTGACCGCGATGCCGTCCTTGGCAAACTCGGCGCTCATCCCCAGCGTGCACATCGACATGCCGAACTTGGCCATGGTGTAGGCGACATGGTTCTTGAACCATTTGGCCTTCATGTCGAGCGGCGGCGCCAGATTCAAGATGTGAGGATTGCTTGCCAACTTCAGGTGCGGAATGCACATTTTCGACACCAGGAAGGTGCCGCGCGTGTTGATCTGGTGCATCAGATCGTAGCGCTTCATGTCCGTCTCCAGCGTGCCGGTGAGCTGGATGGCGCTGGCATTGTTGACGCAGATATCGATGCCGCCGAACTTTTCGACGGTCTTGGCAACCGCCTCAGCCACCTGCGCCTCCTCGCGGATGTCGCACAAAACAGGCAGCGCCTTGCCGCCGGCCTGCTCGATCTCCTCAGCTGCCGAGTAGATCGTGCCCGGCAGCTTCGGATGCGGCTCGGCGGTCTTGGCCGCGATCGTCACATTGGCGCCGTCGCGCGCAGCTCGCAGCGCGATCGAAAGACCGATGCCGCGCGACCCGCCGGAGATGAACAGCGTTTTTCCCTTGAGCGACATGTCTTGGCACCTCCCTTGCTACATCACTGACGCGAACCATTGCGCGGCGGCAATGCACTGCGCAAGGCCTCGGCAGCCTGCAACGGGTTACGCAACGTAGGCTCAAATGGATAAGGGGGTTAGACCAGCACCAGGCCCTGCCGCATCGCGATCGCGATGGCATCCGTGCGGTTCGCAGCACCCAGCTTGATCAGGATCGCGGCGACGTGGAACTTTGCCGTGTGCACGGAGATGTTCAGCCGCCGCGCGATCACCTTGTTGGGCGCGCCTTCGGCCAGCAGCGCCAGCACTTCGGCCTCGCGCGGCGACAGCGCCGGACGGGCGGTAGCGCCATCGTCCAACGGCTCCTCGCCGAACAGCCCGCTATGGCTTCCGCCGTTGGCGGCGCCATCGAAATCGTCGTGGCGAGCGGGCGTCGAACGCCCATCCCTGGACACCCGGTAGCCGGCCGCCGCTAGTCTGACGGCAGCCGCGATCAGATTCGCATCCGACGCCAAAGGCAGCACGGCAAGCACCCGGTTTTCCGGCCGGCCAGCGCTCGCGGATAGCAGCACCCGTGGGATTGCGCTGTTGCCACCATCGGCCCGATCGAGCCAGGCCGCACTGTTCGCAACAGCGTCATCGACGACAGCGACGTCGGCAATCCCGCTGCCGGCCACGACCGGAAGCAGATCGTCCGCCATGGCAAGCGAAGCCGACAGGCGCTCGGCACGCGCGGCATCGTGCAGCGCGATCAGCACCACGAGCTGGCGTCCGCCGCCCGCCACCTCCGGCCCACCCACCTCCGGCCCACCCGGCTCCGGCCTTGTCAGCGTGTCGCTTTCCATCGGCCCTCTCAGCTCAGCGGCTTTTCACCGACGGTCAGCGCGACATCGCGCTGCTCGCCGCCGCGCACCACGCCGAGCGTCACCGCGGCGCCCGCGCTATCCGGCCCAAGCTTTCGGATCAGTTCGCGCGGGCCGTGCACGGCCTCGCCATTCCACGCCACGATGATGTCGCCCAGCGCAAGGCCGGCGGCCTTGGCCGGACCATTGTCGTCGAGGCTCATGACCATGGCGCCGCGCGCCGCGCCGTCACGGATCGGGTGCAGGCCGGCGCCGAGATAGCCGCGCGCGACATGGCCCTTTTCCCGCAGCGTCGCCACGGCCCGCTCGACCGTCTCATAAGGCATGACCAGCGCACGACCACGCGGCCCGAACAGCAGCATGCCGATCAGCGCGCCCTTGGCGTCAAGCACCGGCCCGCCCTCNACGGCGAGATTGATGCGCCGATCGATGCTGCCGCCGCGCATCGAGCGCCAGGCGGGGCCGACCTCGCCGACCGAACCCGAGACGGCCAGCGCCGAACCCTGACTGCTGCCGATGGCGATGGCAAGATTGCCGGGCCGTACCGCGTCAGCCTTGGCGAGCGCAGGCGCCGCGACCGCGCCGGCCGGCTTCAGAAGCGCTACGCCGGTCGACGGATCGCGACCGACCAGTTCGGCCTTCACCGCTTCGCCCGAAGCCAATGTCAATTCGATCTCCTCACCGGCCTCGACAGCTTCCTCGGCGGTGACGAAATAGCCGTCACGCCAGTGGAAGGCGCTGGCGGTGCGATGGTGATGGGTGGCGAAACTTGCCGTTGCCGGCGCAGCCTTGGCGGCGAGATCGGCGATGGCCTCGGAAAATGCATTAAGGTTGAAGTCACTCATGATGATCTCCTGGGTTTTCTCATGCCCCAGATATCGCTCGGCAGTGCGCCCGGAGGTACTCGTCTGACGGCTAGTTACTGGTTTGACTGGCCATCTGGTCAGGTCGCGGCAGTTCGAGCCACTCCGCACATATAGTCATCATCGCGCCTGAAAACACGGAGCCCCGCCAATGGCCCTCGCCGCCCACAAATTCGAAACCGACGACACACTGCTCGACGCCTATTCGACGACAGTCGCCGACGCCGTCGACCGCATCGGCCCAGCCGTCTGCCGCATCGAGCGCGTCGGTGGCCAAGGTGGCCATGGCTCCGGCTTCGTCATCACCCCGGACGGGCTGGTCGTCACCAATTTCCATGTCGTTGGCGATGCCAAAACGGTGCGCGTCTCTATGCCCGACGGCGCCTCCAGCGAAGGCCGTGTGCTAGGCCGCGACCCCGACACCGACATCGCGCTGGTGCGCGCCGATGGCAGCTTCACCGAAGTCGCGCCGCTCGGCGATTCCAAGCGGCTGCGGCGCGGCCAGATCGCCATTGCCATCGGCAATCCGCTCGGCTTCGAATGGACCGTAACGTCAGGCGTGGTCTCCGCACTTGGCCGTTCGATGCGCGCCTCGACCGGGCGGCTGATCGACGATGTCATCCAGACCGATGCCGCGCTCAATCCCGGCAATTCCGGCGGACCGCTGGTGTCGTCGGCAGGCGAGGTCATCGGCGTCAACACCGCCATGATCCACGGCGCGCAAGGCATCGCCTTCGCGGTCGCTTCCAACACCGCCAATTTCGTCATTTCGGAGATCATCCGCTTCGGCCGCGTGCGCCGTGCCTTCATCGGCATCTCCGCCGACACCACCAACCTGCCGCGCCGCGCCGCCCTTCTGTCGCAAGTGACCACCAGTACGGCGGTACGGCTGCGCAGCGTCGAGAAAGACGGACCCGCGGCGAAGGCCGGCCTCAGGGAAGGCGACATCATCGCGTCAATAGACGGTCGCCCGGTCACCGGCGTCGACGACCTCGTGCGCATGCTCGACGCCGAACGCATCGGCCGCGAGACGCTGTGCACCGTGGTGCGCCGCACCGGCGTCAGCCAGGTGACGGTGACGCCGGTAGCAAGGGCGAGTTGAGCCCTTATCGAGGGTTGAGCACCCGCCCGAGCAGCGACACCAGCAGTCGCGCAAGGTCACCGGTCGGGTCGAGGTCGGGATCGTAGATCGTCATGTCCAAGCCGGTGCAGCGCTGGTCCGCTGTCAGCGCCGACAGAATGGCAACGAGTTCATCGGGGTCGATGCCGGGGCTGCCGGGCGAATCCACCGCCGGCATCACCGTCTGGTCGAGCACATCGACATCGAGATGCAGCCAGTAGGGACAGCCGGCGCGCGCCAGCGTCGCTCTTGTCTTTTGCAACACTCCAGCCGCGCCGAGTTCCTGCGCGGCAAAGACGTCGATGCGCGTCACGGCGGTCGCATTGATGTCGGGCCAGGCAAAATCGGCATCGCGGCTCTCGCGTTCGCCGATCTGAACCACCGCCTCGTCGGCGACGAGCGGACCGACAACACCTGGCCATTGCGCCAGCAAAGCCTCGCCGCGTCCGGTGGCAAGTGCCAGATCCATGCCGGCAACCGAGCCGAGTGAGGCATTGACATCGTAGTTGCCGGGATGGCGGAAATCGCTGTGGCCATCGACATGGACCAGGGCGACCGCGCCCGAGCGCCGCGCGGCGACCAGTGCGCCAAGCAGGATCGAGCAGTCGCCGCCGATGATCAGCGGGAACTCGCCTTGCCCAAGCGCACCGGTGACGATCTCGGCAAGATCGAGGTTGAAGCAGCGGATCGCCGGACCATTACGCAGCCTAGTGCCCGGTTGCGGTTCGGTACTGTAAGCGGGTCTGTCGAGATCGACCACCCGCCCCGGCGCCAGCGACTCGATCAAACCAGCTTCGCTCAGCGCCTGCGGCGCACGCCAGGTGCCGGGCACATGGCCCGGCTCCAAGGGCCGAAGGCCGAGATTGGATGGCGCACGAACAAGGCAGATGTCACGCATGCGGCAGGCCCAGCTTCAACATCACCAACATAGACCGCATGGTGCGGGTCCGGCCACAGCGGCCGGAGCCGCTGCCGACATTTGCTGCCATTGTTCAGGCGCCCGCCGCGCCCGCCGCGAATTGCGCCTGAAATTCCGGGCTGAGCGGGATCGGCTTGATGACGTCGATCAGCACGCCATTGGGATCCCTGGTGATGAAATGGCGCTGGCCGAAGGGTTCGTCGCGCAGCGGGCACAGGATCGGCAGGCCGGCCGCAACGATCCGTTCATAGACAGCATCAGGATCCCTCACCTCGAAATTGATCAGGAGCCCCGATGTGCGGCCGCGCCCCCCCTCGGGGATCGTCTCGTGGTCGCCCTGGACGATACCGAGATTGACCCGGCGATCCTCGGCAGACTGCAGATGCACATACCAGTTGCTCGCAAACAGCGGCTTGAAGCGGAAGTGATTGATATAGAAGGCTTTTGTGCCGGCTACGTCGCCCGTCATCAGCACCGGATAATAGCTCGTCGTCTTCATCTTTCTTTCTCCCGTTAGCCAACATACAGTTTGCATGTAATTCGAAATAACATACAGGCTGCATGTATGCAACGAGAAACCCCGCGCCGCTCCAACCGCGACCGCACCGAAGCGACGCGCGCCGACCTGATCGCTGCGGCGCGCAAACTGTTCATCGAAAAGTCCTATGCCGAGACCGGCACGCCGGAGATCGTTGCGGCCGCCGGCGTCACCCGCGGCGCGCTCTATCACCACTTTGCCGACAAGCAGGCGCTGTTTGCCGCCGTGGTCGAGCAGGAGGCGGCGGCGGTGGCGCAAGAGATCGAGCGCGCCTCGCCGCCTTCTTTGTTTGCCCGCAATGCGCTGATTGCCGGCTCGGACGCCTATCTCGCCGCCATGCGCGCGCCCGGCCGCACGCGGCTTTTGCTGCTCGACGGGCCGGCCGTGCTTGGCCGCGCCGCCATGGATGCGATCGACAATCGCCACGGCAACCGGTCGCTGCGCGAAGGCCTGGTTGCGGCAATGCGCGAACAGTCGATGACCAGACTGCCGGCCGATGCGCTGACCGCTTTGCTCGCCGCTGCCTTCGACCGCGCAGCACTTGCCGTCGAGGCCGGCGCCTCGGCCGAAGACTATCGCGCCGTGCTCATGGCTCTGATCGATGGGCTGTCTCCGGCTCATCCTCAGGCAGGTCGTCCGGGTCGAACTCGTTGAAGCAGCCGAGCTGGCGTTTGAACTGGTAGATCAGCCAGGCCGCCGCCGGTTTCGGGCTGCGGTCGGCGCGGTGCATGGCATAGAGCGATGAGCGCACCTCGCTAAAGGGTTCAAGGTCGAGTTCGACCAGCCTGCCGCTGGCCAAATCGTCCGCGATCAGCCAGCGCGGCAACCCGCCCCAGCCCAGCCCCTCGCGCATCAACGTATGCTTGATACGCACATCTGTCAGCCGCCATGTACGATAGGCAAAGACGCCGAAGTCGCGTCCCTTGGTGCGTTCCGACTGGTCGCTGACAACCAGCTGGGTGTGCTCTCGCGCATCCTCGAGCGCCACCGGTTTCGGCAGCAGTGCCAGAGGGTGGGTGGGGGCGGCAGCCAGTACGATCGACATGAAGCCGATGCGCACGAGATGCACGTCGACCTCGCCCAGCAAGCCACCGATGCCAAGATCCGACTGTCCGCTGACGACATGGTCGGGGATCAGACCGAGCGTGCCGATATGCAGTCGCATCATCACGGTCGGGAACTGCGCCTCGAACGCCTTCAGCACCCGCACCAGCACCGGCGAGGGCAGCGCCGCGTCAACCGATAGCGCAACTTCAGCCTCCAGCCCCTGATGGTGACCGTCGGCACGCGAACGGATGCGCTGCAGCACGCCGACCATGCGCCGGGCGTCCTCCAGCATCGCCCGGCCGATTTCGGTCAGCTGCGGCTCGCGCGTGCCCTCGCGCTCGAACAGTTTCAGGCCAAGCTGCGCTTCAAGATTGGCGATGCCGTAGCTGATGACGGACTGCGCGCGGTTAAGCTTGCGGCCGGCGGCTGAGAAGCTGCCGGTGTCGGCGACCGCAACCAGGATCTGCAATTGGTCGAGCGTCGGATTGGGTTGCACGGCATACCTACTTTATGGATGGATCGTATAGAAAATATACCAGTTTTTTGAATGGGTCGGTAGGCCCATATCAGGCGGGAGAAATCAATTCCCACTGGAGAGAACCGCTATGTCTATCCTGCTTGTAACCTCGAGCCCGCGCGGCGCTGCCTCGCACTCGACCCGTATCGCTACCGAATTCGCTGAAAAGCTCGTCGCCGCCGACCCGTCGAATACGCTCGTCGTACGCGACCTCGTGGCCAACCCGCTGCCGCATATCGACACCGATTATGCGACCGGCATCTACACCCCCGTTGAAGCCCGCACGCCGCGCCAGGCCGAAGTCGTCGGCGTCTCCGACATCGTGCTTGACGAACTGTTCGCAGCCGACACCGTGATCCTGGCCACCGGCTTCATCAACTTCAACATCTCCTCAACCCTGAAGTCCTGGGTCGATCACATCTCCCGCTCCGGCAAGAGCTTCTCTTATGGCGAGGGTGGTCCCAAGGGCCTCGTCACCGGCAAGAAGGTCTATATCGTACTCGCCTCGGGCGGCATCTATTCCGAAGGTGCGGCCGTGCAGTTCGATCACGCCATCCCCTATCTGCGCGGCGTGCTCGGCTTTCTCGGCATGACCGACGTCGACGTCATCCGGATCGAAGGCGTCGGCATGGGTCCCGACGCCGTGACCGCCGCGCTCGCCAATGCGACCGCCAAGGTCGATGCCGTGGTGGCCAAGACCGCGAGCGCGCAAATCGCCGCGTAAGCACACCCCGTCATTCGCATTGAAAAGGCAGGCGCTTCGGTGCCTGCCTTTTTCCTTGTCAGGCGGCGCGATAGGTTGCGTGTCGAAAACGGATCTATCGCGTTACTAGATTGCCGCGCAACGCCATTGGTTATTCGGCCTGTCTGCGTTATCGGTCGCTGATGTTCCTTTCCGTCGCGACAACCCATCATCCAGCCACAGATCTCGGCTTCTTGCTGCACAAGCATCCCGAACGTCTGCACGAGACTGACCTATCCTTCGGCAAGGCCTGGCTGTTCTATCCGGAGGCGACCGATGAGCGTTGTGAGGCTGTGCTTCTGCTCGATGTCGATCCGATAGGGCTCGTTCGGGGCAAAGGCCAAGCAGAGGGCTTGCTGGATCAATATGTAAACGACCGACCTTATACGGCATCGTCTTTTCTGTCTGTGGCTTTGAACAAGGTACTGCGGACAGCGATGACCGGCATCTCGAAGGAGCGCCAGCAACTGGCCGATAGCGACCTCCCGCTCGAAGCTGTGGTGACCCCGCTGCCGATGCGTGGCGGCGAGGCCCTGGTTCGAGATCTATTCGAACCGCTGGGATGGACCGTCAACCTGGCGCCGGTCGAAACTGTCGGATCTGGCGCGGGTGGACCACGATACGGTCATCTGAGGCTGACTGGCACCGGCCGCCTAAGCAGCCTGCTCAACCACCTTTATGTCCTGATCCCGGTGATGGACGACACCAAGCACTACTGGGTTGGCGAGGCCGAGATTGACAAGCTGCTGTCCAAGGGCGAGGGCTGGCTGGAAAACCACCCAGCCAAAGACCTGATCGTGCGCCGTTATCTGCGCAACCGAGGTGCGTTGGCCCGCATCGCCCTGGAGCGGCTGGCTCCGGAGACGGCCAATGAGGTCCTACCCCCCGAAGCCCGGGCTGCACCTGAGCAAGCGCTGGAGGCGCCCATCCGGCTGAACGACCTGCGCATGGACGCCGTGGTGCAAGCCATTCGGGCGACCGGAGGGACCAGTGTTGCAGATTTGGGGTGTGGCGAAGGCAAGCTGCTCTATCGACTCGTGCGCGAAAAATGGGTCCACAAGCTGTTCGGGCTCGACCCCGCTATTCGTGAACTGGAATGGGCCGCCAAGCGTCTCAAACTGAACGAGTTCGGGGGACCGCCTGAAGACCGGGTCACGCTGCTGCACGGATCGCTGACATATCGCGACAGCCGATGGGCGGAAGCCGACGTCGCGGTGCTGGTCGAGGTCATCGAACATCTCGACGAAGACCGGCTGCCAATGATCGAGCGTATTATCTTCGGCGAGACAGCGCCAAAATTCGTGATCGTGACTACGCCGAACGCTGACTACAACCCCTTGTTCCCCAGTCTGGCCGCCGGCGCTTTTCGCCATCCGGATCACCGTTTCGAATGGGGCCGGGTTCGGTTTGAAGCCTGGGCGGCCAGGATCGGCGAGATCTATGGCTATAGCGCCGCCTTAAGTGGCATCGGAGCCGTGGACCCCGTGCTCGGCGCGCCGACGCAGATGGCGGTGTTCACCCGATGAGAGAGCCAGACAAGACCGACCTCACCATCCCTGACTTCGCCCTCGTCGTGCTGATCGGCTCGACGGGATCGGGCAAGTCGACCTTCGCCGCCAGGCACTTCCTGCCGACCGAAATCATCTCGTCGGATCGCTGCCGCGCGTTCGTCAGCGACAACGAGACTGATCAGGATGTCTCGGCCGACGCTTTTGATTTGGTGCGCGAAATCGCCGGCAAACGGCTCAAGCATCGAAAGCTGGCCGTCATCGACGCGACCAATGTGCGACCCGCTGATCGCAAGGCGTGGGTCGAGCTGGCGCGCAAATGGCACGCTTTGCCGGTCGCCGTGGTCATCGATCCGGGTGTTGATGTTTGCGTCGCCCGCAACGCGCTACGAGCCGATCGTCCCTTCGGCGCCGGCGTTGCCCAGCGCATGACGAACGAAATTCGCAAGGGCCTCGGCGGCCTGCAACGCGAAGGTTTCCGTCAGGTCTGGAAGCTCACCGGCGAGGCCAGTATCGACGCGGCCAAGGTCTCGCGTCAGCCATTATGGACCGACAAGCGCGACGATTGTGGTCCTTTCGACGTCATAGGTGATGTCCATGGTTGCGCCGACGAACTTCAGACCTTGTTCTGTCAGCTCGGTTACAGCATCGCCTGGTCCGACGGCCATGGTGATCGGACCGTCACTGTAACGCCGCCAGAAGGCCGCAAGATCGTCTTTGTCGGCGACCTCGTCGATCGTGGTCCCAACGTGCCCGACGTCTTGCGCATCGCCATGAGCATGGTCGCGGCGGGAACCGCCTACTGTGTCCAGGGCAATCACGAACGCAAACTCAGCCGCTGGCTGGAAGGCCGCAAGGTCACGATCGCCCACGGCCTGCAGCAAACCATCGACCAGTTGGCCGCTCAGGATCGCGGCCTGCGAGAGGCTTTGCCGGCCTTCCTCGACAGCCTGCGCAGCCACGTCTGGCTGGACGGCGGACGCCTCGCCGTGGCACATGCCGGACTCAAGGAAGAGATGATCGGGCGCGGTTCCGGCGCGGTGCGCGAGTTCGCCCTCTATGGCGAAACCACGGGCGAAATCGACGAATTTGGCCTGCCCGTCCGTGCCGACTGGGCAGCCGCCTATCGGGGCAAAACCAGCGTAGTATACGGGCACACGCCGGTGCTGTCGGCTGAGTGGGTCAACAACACGCTTTGCATCGACACCGGCTGCGTGTTCGGCGGCAAGCTGACTGCCTTGCGCTGGCCGGAACGCGAACTGGTCGACGTGCCGGCAGTCGAGACCTGGTCCGAACCCGTGCGTCCCCTCGGTGGACCGGGCCTTGGCAAATCGGCACAGGCCGATGCCGACGGCGTGCTCGACTATCAGGATGTCTCTGGGCGACGCTGGATCGAGACCGAACTGAAAGGCAGGGTTGTCGTGGCCGAGGAGAACGCGTCGGCGGCACTTGAGGTGATGAGCCGCTTCGCGCTGTCGCCGCAGTGGCTGGTATATCTGCCGCCGACAATGTCGCCATCCGAGACCAGCAGCCAAGCCGGCTGGCTGGAACGCCCCGAGGAAGCTTTCAGTCATTTCCGCGAGCGTGGCGTCACCCAAATCCTGTGCGAAGAGAAGCACATGGGTTCGCGGGCAGTCATCGCTCTGTGCCGAAACGCGCAGACGGCGCGCGACCGGTTCGGGGTATCTGGCGACGAGACAGGCGCGATCTGGACCCGGACCGGACGCTCCTTTTTCAGCGACAGCGGCATGACGGAGCGCCTGCTCAATCGCCTGCGCGCCAGCGTCGACGCTGCGGATCTATGGCAGGAATTGAACAGCGACTGGTTGCTGCTGGACACCGAGATCATGCCATGGTCGGCCAAGGCAAGCAGCCTGATTGAAAGCCAGTACGCCCCAGTGGCAACGTCTGCGGCCGCTGGGCTCCAGGCCAGCCGCGAAGCGCTGGCCCGTGCGATGGCACGCGGCGTGGATACGGCCGCGCTCAAGGCTCGCATTGAGGACCGCGCCGCGCGTGCCGCCAGATACGCCACTGCCTGGGCGCCTTACGTGTGGCCGGTCTCGGGCGTCGACGACCTGAAGGTCGCGCCGTTCCACCTGCTGGCAAGTGAGGGATGCGTCTGGTACGACCAGAACCACGTTTGGCACATGACGCTTGCGGACCGTCTGGCTGCCGGGGGCGGCGTGGTAACGCGAACGCAATGGCGGATGGTTGACCTGGCCGATGCCGGTTCTTGTGCGGAGGCCGTCGCCTGGTGGGAGACGCTGACCGACTCAGGCGGCGAAGGGATGGTAGTGAAGCCGCACGACTTCGTCAGCCGAAACAAGAAGGGGCTCATGCAACCGGCGCTGAAAGTGCGCGGCCAGGAGTATCTTCGCATTATCTATGGCCCCGAATACGATGCGCCGGACAATCTCGTGCGCCTGCGCGAACGAGGCTTGGGTGGCAAGCGCAGCCTGGCGCTCAGAGAGTTCGCGCTCGGTCACGAGGCACTGAAGCGGTTTGTCGCCAAGGAACCGCTGCGACGTGTTCACGAGTGTGTTTTCGGCGTCCTGGCGCTGGAGAGCGAGCCAATCGATCCGAGGCTGTAGGCTACCCGAACATCCTCTCGCCTTGCTCGTCGACCAACTGCATGCCCTTCTTGATCGAGATGTCGACGGCGTCGTCCAGTCCGGCAAAGCGATCGGCGCGGATGAATTTGTGTTCCTTCATCACGCCGTCGACTTCCTTCGAAACCACGCCGCAAGTTTGGTACTGGCCGCCCTCCGCCTTGTAGGGCGTGGCGCTGATCAAAAATCCCTTGTGCTCAACCTGCTTTGCCGGTGCCGCGCTCTTGGGCTCGCCCCCCTCACCGCCACCACCGAAAAGACGCTTCAGAAAAGACATGGGGCTTCCTCCAACGGCAATCATCCTGCACCACGTCTCGCGGTGCAGGATGATTTTCAGTACCGTTCCTCAGTCGAACGGGCAAGCGTTCTCGCCAGGGGTCAACCGCGCGATAGCGCTTCCAGGGCTTCAGCGGCGGCTTCCAGGACTGCAATCGCCTCGGCCTGCTTTTCAGCCGGCGCGTCGACGAGATCGCCGAGCGCGGCACGCAGCCGGTGGCGCACGGCGCGGAACTCGTCGCGGGCTTCCGAGCGACCCCGTCCACCACGCCGTCCGCCTTCCTCGCCGTCGTCGTTCCAGCCGAACCAGTCCCGCGCCTTGGCCATCTTGCGGCCGAAGCGCTCGAGATGCTCGAGCACGCCGTCGATCATCTCGCGGTTCTCGGCGAGATGCGCCTGGCCCGCCTCGGTGATCGAAAACACCTTCTTGTTGCCGTCGGCGGCTGAAGCCGCATAGCCGGCCTCTTCCAGGAAGGTCAGCGTCGGATAGACGACGCCCGGGCTCGGGCTGTAGATGCCGCTGGTGCGCTCTTCCAGCGCCTTGATGATGTCGTAGCCGTGGCGAGGCGCCTCGGCCAGCAGCGACAGCGTGATCAGCTTGAGATCGCCGTCGGCCAGCATGCGCCCGGCACGAAACATGTCGCCCGGGCCGCCGCGTCCACCGCCACGTCCGCCGTGGCCGAACGGACCAAAGCCGCCGCCCCCTCTTCCACCAAATTTGCCTGCCATGTGCAGGAATGCGCGCTCGGCGCGCTCGCCAAAGGGATGATGTCTGTGCATGAATTGCTCCTTGAGTTATATCTTACGATACATCTTAATTAGGCTTACCCCGCCGACGAGTCAAGATATATCTTACGATGCATCTAAAGGCGGCGCCAGAAGGTTGATTTCGCCGCCGCCGGCAGCTAGAAAGCGCGTGAGGGCCAAAACCTCTCCGTAAGCGTCTGACGTCAAGCAACGCATCCACCCCGGTCTTTCCGGGCAGTTCCGCCGGAAACCCGGCGCAATGGATGCCAAATGCGACGGACCGGATGTTTCAGGAAAATCCAAAAATGACCACGACCCGTAAGCGCGGCAAGCTGCCGGCGCGCTATGCCGCGATCGTCAGTCCGCTGGTGCTGTCGCTGCTGATGACCTTCATAGTCTCGTTCATATCGACGCTGAAAAGCCTTGGACTGCAACCTGATTTGCCGGCTGTCTGGCTCACTGCCTGGGGCCTGTCCTGGCTGGTAGCGTTCCCAACGTTGCTCATGGTGCTGCCGGCGGTGCGCCGCATTGTCGGCTGGCTTTGCGAGCCGGCGTCCCGGTAACGCCCATGACGGTAAGGCCCGCAGATATCTTCGGGCCTTGCCTCGCTACCAGCGGCCCTTGCGCCGGTTCCAGACATAGAGAAGATCGGCGAAACGATCATAGGCCAAGCGCGTCAGCGGCAGCGCGACCGGATTGCCGAAGAGCGTCGCCAGCCAGCCGTCGCCCGGCGTCGCCCGCCAGACGGCAACCGCGACATCGGCGCCGACCAGCAGCCTGCCTTCGGCATCGGTGGCATGCAGCCGGCGGCGTATGTCCTCCAGCGAGGCGCTGTAGCCAGAGAGCGCCGCCGGTTCGAGGTTGATGTCGCGGAATTCGATCCGCCCGGCCTTGATCGCCTCGATCAGCCGCCGTTTCTGCCGGGTGATGCCGCCATCGCAAACCGGGCAGCGTGTGTTGTACCAGACGGTCAGCGCAGGCTTGGACATGGCGCGACTATCACCCTGACGGCACGGCCCCGCAATATGACGCCGAGCCGCACGGACCCGCGCCCAGCGCTATCCAAGCGAAGTGACGATCTCGCGATAGGCAAATTCCGGGAAAGCCTTGAGCGTTCGCGTCTTGACGCTGCCACCCGTTGCCAGCATCAGGGCGAAACGAGCAAGCACAGCATCGTCGGGCGCCTCGATAATCGCCACCATGTCGTATTCGCCCATAGTCAGGTAAAACGCCTTGAACGAGCCGCCCATGTCGGCCAGTTGCTTCTTGGCGGCATCGAGCCGCTTCGGCGACTCTCGGATATTTCTGGCGCCCTGTTCCGTCCAGTTCATCAGCAGGATGTAGGTTGTCATCACACACCTCCCTCCGGCGCCACGGAGCACGGCTGAGGACATCAGCCGGGGCGGACATCCGGTTTTTCGCCCAGAACATGCATCCGACCAGGCAAGTATCCTCCCGACGGAGATGGGCGACAAGAGCCTTCACCCGGCAACAAAAAGGGCGCCATCGGCGCCCTTTTCGAATGCTGGTCTGTTGCCGGTATCAACTGTCGAGGAAGCTCCTCAGCTTGCGGCTCCGGCTCGGGTGCTTGAGCTTGCGCAGCGCCTTGGCTTCGATCTGGCGGATACGCTCGCGCGTCACCGAGAACTGCTGGCCGACTTCTTCCAGCGTGTGGTCGGTGTTCATGCCGATGCCGAAGCGCATGCGCAGCACCCGCTCCTCGCGCGGCGTCAGCGAGGCGAGCACCCGCGTGGTGGTCTCGCGCAGATTGGCTTGGATCGCCGCATCGATCGGCAGGATCGCCATCTTGTCCTCGATGAAATCGCCCAGATGCGAATCCTCTTCGTCACCCACAGGGGTTTCGAGCGAGATCGGCTCCTTGGCGATCTTCAAGACCTTGCGCACTTTTTCGAGCGGCATTGCGAGCTTTTCTGCCAGTTCCTCCGGCGTCGGCTCGCGGCCGATTTCATGCAGCATCTGGCGCGACGTGCGCACGATCTTGTTGATCGTTTCGATCATGTGCACCGGGATGCGGATGGTGCGCGCCTGGTCGGCAATCGAACGCGTGATCGCCTGCCGGATCCACCATGTCGCATAGGTCGAGAACTTGTAGCCGCGGCGGTATTCGAATTTGTCGACCGCCTTCATCAAGCCGATATTGCCTTCCTGGATCAGGTCGAGGAACTGCAGGCCGCGATTGGTGTATTTCTTAGCGATGGAAATGACGAGGCGCAGGTTGGCCTCGACCATTTCCTTCTTGGCGATAGCGGCTTCGCGCTCGCCCTTCTGCACCTGGTTGACGATCTTGCGGAATTCCAGGATCGAGATCGCCGTCTCGGTGGCGAGGTTCTGGATTTCCGAACGCAGATCCTTGATCGCGTCCTTCTCGTTCTTGGTGAATTCCTTCCAGCCGCGCGAGGTGAGATTGCCGATCGAGCGTGTCCAGTTCGGGTCGAGCTCGGAGCCCTGATATTCCTTGAGGAACTCCTCGCGGCGCACGCCATAGCTTTCGGCCAGGCGCAGCAGCTTGCCTTCGTTCTGCACCAGCCGCTTGTTGATGTCGTAGAGCTGCTCGACCAGCGCCTCGATGCGCGCCGTGTTGAGCGACAGCGACTTCACCGCCTTGATCAGCTGGTCCTTCAGCTCCTTCAGGCGGCGGTCCTGGCTTGGCGACAGCGTGCCGGTCGCGGCCAGACGGTTCTCGACCTGCTGGTCCTGCAGCTTGCGCAGCTTCTTGTAGGTGTCGGCGATGACGTCGAGCGTCTCCATCACCTGCGGGCGCAGTTCCGCTTCCATCGCCGCCAGCGACAGGCTCGCCTCGTCCTCGTCTTCCTCGTCGTCATCGACCAGGCCGCGCGTGTCGGCGCCGACATTGGTGATGTCGTCTTCCTCGTCGCGTCCACGCCTCGGCTTGTCCTCGGCCTTGGGCGCCTCCTCGATGCGCTCGACCACCGGCGCCTGCTTGGCTTCGGGGCCGGCATAGGTGGCTTCGAGGTCGATGATCTCGCGCAGCAGGATCTTGGATTCGTTGAGCTCGTCACGCCAGATGATGATGGCCTGGAAGGTCAGCGGGCTTTCGCAGAGGCCCGCAATCATCGTCTCGCGGCCGGCCTCGATGCGCTTGGCGATCGCGATTTCGCCCTCGCGCGACAGGAGCTCGACCGAGCCCATCTCGCGCAGATACATGCGCACCGGGTCATCGGTGCGGTCGGTCGGCTCTTTCTTGGTGGTCGTGGCGGCGACGGCGGTGCCGGTCTGCTCGGCCAGCTCGTTGGCGTCTTCCTCGGCGTCGGCATTGCTGTCGGCGGCCTCGGGCTCCTCGCTCTGATCGTCGTCCTCGACCACGTTGATGCCCATGTCGGACAGCATCGCATTGATGTCTTCGATGCGATCCGGATCGGTCTCTTCCGACGGCAGCACCGCGTTCAGTTCGTCGAGAGTCACATAGCCGCGCTTCTTGGCGGCCTTGATCATCTTCTTGACAGCATCATCGGAAAGGTCGAGCAGAGGCCCATCGGTGGCGCCTTCACGTTCGGTCTCGACCTCTTCCTTTTCCTTTGTCGCCATAGTCTTTATCTTCTCCTAGCGGCCGAGCATCGAAGCCGCGTAGCTGCCGCACCGGTCAAACTACATGCGCTGGTGGCGCTTAACCGGGCCGGTAACCGAATCAACTCTTTTGTTTGTTCATATCGTGCCCCCAAAACCGGTTTTCACTTTTGGGCGATATGCATTAAGTCCAGATTAACCCTGATATCTGTGGCAGGCTGACAGCCTGTCCAGTGATCAGCACCTCGCGTCAGTGCATTTCCATCGACGCCGGCACGGGTTAAGGTTTCGAATCGTCCTGATTCCGTCATTCTGCCAGAAGGTCAAGCGCCTCTCGCATGATTCGCATCAAAAAAGCGAATCAATTACCCGACTTAGAGGCGTCGATTCGACGCGCAGCACGTACATCATCCATTCTTGCGCAGGTTTCGACCTACACGCGCCCACCCCTGCCCGAGGACACACCGAAGCCTTCGATCAGCGCTTCCGTTGCTTGTACATCACGGAACTGCGCCTGAATCTCGATGAGGTGCCGGTAGTTTTCGTCAGTGGGATCGCTGGCGAGCGCTGCTTCCGCCTGTTTCAGCTCCTTATGTAAGGTGCGCGCGCTGCGCTGCAAGTGCAGCGCCTGGTTGAAGGCGTCGCGGGCATCGTCAAGCGCTGCGGTTTCCAGCGCGGGCCATTGCCTGGCCCGTTGGATGAGCGCCACGGCGCGCCCCCAGATATCGCTGCAGCCGGCACGTTCGATGGTGGCGATCACCGCGCTACGGTCATTGGCCATGTCGTGCGCCATCGCATCGAGGATGGCGGCGTGCAGCCGCTGCAGATCGGTGTTGGCGAGATCGAGGAACTCGACATGGGCGAAGTTCTCGTCGATCAGCGCCGGATGGTTGACGAGGGCTACGATGATCGTCGCCTCGCGCACCGACATCATCTCGCCACCGCGTTTGACCATGGCGGAGCGGCCGAGGCTTTCGGTGATCGCGGCGCGCGCGCCTGCCCCGCTGCCTTTGGCGAACTGTCCGCCGGGTGCGGGCGTTTTGCCCTGCCCCGGTTTCCAGTCCTGGCGACCTTGCCGCACTTCGCGCTGGGCGCTGAAGAAGGTCAGCTCCCGCTCGCGCATCCACTGCTGGTAGTGGTAGCGCTGGCTCTCATCGCGGATGCGGCTGGTCAGTTCGCGCAGCGTCTTTGTCAGCCCCGCCCGCCGCTCCGGCGTGTCGAAGACGCCACCGGATGTCTCACGCATCCACAACAAATCAGCGAGAGGCCGCGCTTCCGCCAGCACGGCACGAAACGCGTCCGGCCCTTCTGCCTTGACCAGATCGTCGGGATCCTTGCCCTCCGGCAACAGCGCAAAGCGCACCGACCGCCCGGCCTGCACCGACGGCAGCGCGAGATCCGCGGCCCGCCACGCCGCCTTCAGCCCGGCCTGGTCGCCGTCGAAGCACAGCATCGGCTCAGGCGCCATGCGCCACAGAAGTTCGAGCTGGTTTTCGGTGAGCGCGGTGCCGAGCGGCGCCACGGCATTCTCGAAGCCGGCCTGCGCCAGCGCAATCACGTCCATATAACCTTCGACGGCAATCACCGTGCCGCCTTTCGCCAGCGCTTTGCGGGCGCGGGCGAAATTGTAGAGCACGTTGCCCTTGTGGAAGAGCTCCGTGTCGGGCGAATTCATGTATTTGGCCAGCGCATCGGGCGCCAGTGCGCGGCCGCCAAAGGCGATGATCTTGCCGCGCGAATCCGGGATCGGGAACATGATGCGATCGCGGAACCAGTCATAGGAGACCGGGATGTCGTCGCCATGACGCACCAGCCCGCAGGCCTCGATGTCGGCCTTGGGCACACCCTTGGCGGCAAGATGTTCCTTCAGCGCATTGCGGCTGTCGGGCGCAAAGCCCAGCCGGAACGATTGCTGCGTCGCCGGCGTCAGCCCGCGATCCCTGAGATAGGCGCGGGCTTTTGCACCCTCCGGTCCTTGCAGCCGCTCCTGGAAGAAGGCAGTCGCCATCTCCATGACGTCGGTCAGACTGGCGCGTTCGTTCTCACGCTGTTCTTCCCGCTCGTCGCGCACCGGCATCGGCACGCCGGCCATGTCGGCGATCTTCTCGACCGCTTCGGGAAAGCTTAATCCGTCGAGCTCGGTCAGGAACTTGAAATGATCGCCCGACACCGAACAGCCGAAACAGTGATAGCGGCCCTTCTTGTCCTCGCAGTGGAAGGAGGGGCTCTTTTCGCCATGGAACGGACAACAGGCCCAATAGTCGCCGCGCGAGGCGTTGGTCTTCTTCCTGTCCCATGCGACGCGCTGGCCGATGACCGATGAAATCGGCACACGGTCGCGTATCTCATCGAGAAAGGCGGGCGGAAAGCGCATTGGGGAACTCGTTTGTCCCTCATATAATCATGCTCGCGGAATCCGACGACCCTTATTGCGGACCATACCCGGTTTCCACAGCCAAAAAGCCCGGTTCTACAGCCAAAAGAAAGGCGGCCCTTTCGGGCCGCCTCCTTTCAAGTCTCTGCATTGCGCCGGCGAGGCCGGGCTTAATGCGCGGCAATGGCGCCGAAGATGATGCCGGACAGGACGCTGACCAGCACATAGTCGTTGCCGACGCGGATCCATTCCTGGCCGCGGCCGGGGCGATGCAGGCCGTAGCGGCCATAATCGCGGATCGGCTGGTGCCGCTTCCAGCTGGAATATTTCTGGCCATTGCGCCAATGGCTGCGCTTGACGACCACCGTCTTCTTCACGACGCGCTTCCTGACATCGACATGCTTGCCGGGCCTCTGCCAGTCGACCCGCGTGTAATTCGACTGCGGTGCGACCGGTGCGTTCACCGGTGCGGCCTGGCCGGTAAGCGAAGTGGCGGCCAGCATCGAGAAAGCGAGGGCGGAAAGAACAACACGTTTCATAGCGGGGCTCCTTGGTTGTCGATGCCTAGGGAATAGCGCCCGAAGGATGAACCGAAACTGAACACTAGCATTACATTTACGCAATGAAATCCGGCGCTTATCCTGGATATTTGAACATCATCGCAAAGGCGATTGCCGGGAGTCCGGCAAACCGGGACGATCCGCTGCCATCACCAGGGATCCGCCATGCAACCATTTGCGCATCCGTCCATTTTCCGACACGCCCTGTCGCGCCGCGACGGCTCTTGAAATCGACAAGATTTTATTACCCGGCTAAAATATTCCGGATATTGTTCAAGACTGTCATGACCATGATTCGCAGCCCCGTTTTCATCCCTGCACTGCGCGCCCTCCGCGTCGCGGTAGCTGTCTGCGTGCGGGTTTCGAAATGAGCGGCTCCGTCGTCCTGCTGCATCTGGCGGGCGCGGTGGCGCTGATGCTGTTTGCCACCCGCATGGTCAAGACAGGCGTCGAGCGCGCCTATGGCGACGTGCTGCGTCACCGGCTGCGCTCCACCATGCGCAATCCGATCATGGCGGTGCTGGCCGGCTGCGGCCTGTCCATCGCGCTGCAGAGCTCGACCGCCGTCACGCTTCTCGTCGGCTCCTTCGCCGGCGCCGGCATCGTCTCGGGCATGTCGGGCCAATTGGCTGTGCGCGGCGCCGAGATCGGCTCGGCGCTGGTGGTCAAGCTCTTGACCTTCGATCTGACGCTGCTGGTGCCGATCTGCCTCGTCGCCGGCACGGTCATGTTCATGGCCACCGAGCGGCGCGACTGGCGCCAGTTCGGCCGCATCCTGGTCGGCATCGGCCTTTTGGTACTGTCGCTGGAGATGATCGGCCAGGCCTCGGAGCCGCTGCGCCAGAGCACGCTGATGCCGCTCATCATCGAATATTTCTCCAGCGACTACGTCACCGCCTATCTGCTCGCCGCGCTCGTTACCTGGCTCTTCCACTCCTCAATCGCCGCCGTGCTTTTGATGGTCACGCTGGCCGGGCGCGGCTTCATCCCGCCCGAACTCGGCATCGTGCTGGTGCTCGGCGTCAATCTCGGCTCGTCGATCATCGCGCCGCTGCTCACCCGAAGTGCCGAACCTGGCGTGCGCGTCGTGCCGATCGGCAATCTGTTGATGCGCGGCATGGGCTCGCTGGTGATGCTGATCCTGTTCATGACGCTGAAGCCACCGGTCGCCTTCCTCGGCGCCACCGTGCCCGACCAGATCGTCAACGCCCACATACTGTTCAATGTGCTGATCCTGCTCGCCGGCCTGCCGCTTGCCAGCCTGATCTATCGTGCTTCCGAGAAGATCGTCGCAATGGGCACCAAGCCGGCGCCGGCTACAGAGCTCGATGTGGTCGAACTCTCCGCCCTCAACGACGGCGCGCTCGACGTTCCGAGCCAGGCGCTGGCCAACGCCACCCGCGAGGTGGTCCGCGTCTGCGAGACGGTCGAGATCATGCTCAAGCGTATCATCGAGCTGTATGAAAGCGCCGACGGCGACAAGATCAAGGCGCTGGCCGCCCTTGACGACCGCGTCGACAGGAAGCACGCGGCGATCAAGCTCTATCTGGCCAAATTGACCAGGAACTCGCTCACAGAGGACGAGGCGCTGCGCTGCCAGGAGCTGATAGGCGCCTGCGTCAAGCTTGAGCAGGTCGGCGACATCATCGTGCGCAACATGCTGGTGCATGTGAAGAAGAAGTTCGAGCGCGGGCTGGAGTTCACGCCCGAGGGCTGGAGCGAGCTGCTCGCCTTTCACACCTCGGTGCTGGCCAATGCCAGGCTTGCCTTCAACGTGCTGGTGTCGCGCGACCCTGAGACTGCCCGCCAGCTGGTGCTGGAAAAGGACCGGCTGCGCGACCGCGAAAAGGAAACCAGCGCCAGCCATTTCGTGCGCCTGCGCGACGGCACCGCCAAGAGCGTCGAGACCAGCTCCATCCACCTCGACACCATCCGCGACCTGAAGCAGATCAACTCGCTGCTGGCGTCGATGGCCTACCCGGTGCTGGAAGAGCGCGGCCTGCTCGGCGGCTCCAGGTTGAAGGCGAGCTGATCAAGAAAACCTAAACCGGCCGCAAAAATTTCTGCATTGCCGGCAAGCGCCATCCATGATTTGAGGCCAACTCGTTCAAGGATCGCTTCCGCGCCATGCTTCCGCTCATTGCCCTGTTCATCGCCGCCTTCGCTTTCGGCACCACCGAATTCGTCATTGCCGGCGTGCTGCCGCAAGTGGCCGACGGCCTTGGCGTTTCGATCCCGACTTCCGGCTATCTCGTCTCCGGCTACGCCGGCGGCATCGCCGTTGGTGGGCCATTGCTGGCGCTCGCCACCAAGGGCATTTCCCGCAAGACGCTGCTGCTTTGCCTGACCGTCGCCTTCACCATCGGCCAGGCCGCTTGCGCGCTGGCGCCCGATTTTACCTCGATGCTGCTCTTGCGCATTGCGGTCGCCGTCGCACACGGCGCCTATTTCGGCGTCGCCATGGTAGTGGCTGTCGGCCTCGTGCCCGAGGACAAGCGCGGCATGGCCGTGGCTGTGATCCTCTCCGGCCTCACCGTTTCCAATGTCATCGGCGTGCCGGCCGGCACCGCAATCGGCAATCTCTGGGGCTGGCGCGCCACCTTCTGGGTGATGTGCGCGCTGGGCGTGGTAGCCTTTGCCGCCATGGCTGCGCTTTTGCCGCGCACGACAGGCGCATCAAGGCCATCCGCCAGTCTTGGCAGCGAGGTTCGCGTGCTGGCGCGCCAGCAAGTCTGGACCTCGCTGATCCTGATGCTGACGTTGATGATCGGCCAGTTCGGCCTGTTCACCTACATCACCCCGACACTGCTTGAGGTGACCCATCTCGACGAGAGCCTGATCCCCTGGGTGCTGCTGCTCAACGGCGTCGGCGCCACCGTCGGTGTGTTTCTCGGCGGCAAGCTTTCCGATTGGAAGCTGATGCCGTCGCTGATCACCATGCTTGCGCTGCAGGCGGTGATGTTGGGCGTGATCTATGCCGTCAGCCCCTACCCCGTGCCGATGGTCATCGCCATCGTTATCTGGGGTGGCCTCAACTTCGCCATAGGCACGCCGATCCAGACCCGCATCCTGGCCTGGACGGCGGACGCCTCCAACCTCGCCTCCTCGCTCATCCCCTCCGGCTTCAATGTCGGCATCGCGCTCGCCGCGTCGCTGGGCGCTGCCATGCTCAATGCCGGCTACGGCTATCGCAGCCTGCCGGTTGTGGGCGCTGCCGCCATGCTGGTGGCGGTGGTGGTGGCACTTGCCTCCTACATCTGGGAGGGGCGCAGCCGGGCAGCGCCGCCGCTGCCGGCACCGGCCGAATAGCGTCGGACTACAAATCGATCCGGAACAACAAACTCTCGGCGCCGCCATACGCGGCGTCCTTGATGAACGGACCGACCACACGGCCGCCATTGGCCAGCACCACCTTCTGCGAGGCCGGATTGTCGAGGTCGGTGGTGAGCTCGACATATGGCAAACCAACAGCCCTCGCCTCGTCCAGCATCAGCCGCAGCGCCTCGGTCGCATAGCCTCGTCCGCGCTTCCACGGCACCACGGCATAGCCGATATGGCCGAGCACATGCGACGGCAGTGCGGCCGTACCGGGCTGCCAGCGAAAGCCGATCGAGCCGGCGGCCTCGCCGTCCCAGATCCAGCGCCGGAAGCCCGGCAGCCGCGGCACTGTCGTGCCGTCCGGCAAGGTAATCGGGCCTCCTTTGGCCTCGGGATCGTCGAGGCTGGCAAGGAACGCCGCGGGATCCTCGTCGATCGCCGCAAGTTGCTCGCGCGTCGCTTCCATCAGCCGGACATTGTCCGGCGACCAGCCGCGCTCGAGCGCCGCCTTGTAGGAGGGCAGATGTTCGAGCGTGGGTTTGACGATTTCGATTATGGTGGGTCTCTCCGGCAGGTCAAGGCTTGGCTCGCTTAAGCCGGTGCGGACCGTTTCTTGCCCAGAGGTAATGCCCCTGCTCTCCTTCGCCATTGAAGTGGTGTCGGCTCCTACTGCAGCAGGCCTTTGACGATGCCGCTGGCCTTGCCGAAATCCATCTGGCCGGCATATTTCTGCTTCAGCACAGCGATCACCTTGCCCATGTCCTTTTGGCTGGCGGCACCGGTAGCAGTGATCGCCTCGCGCGCCGCAGCTGTTACGGCGGCGTCGTCCAGCTGCGTCGGCAGGAAGCCGCGGATGATCTCCATCTCGCCACGCTCCTGCGTGGCCAGATCCGGGCGCTTGCCGTCCTCGAACGCCTTGGCCGATTCCTCGCGCTGCTTCACCATCTTGGCCAGGATCTGCAGGATCTCCTCGTCGCTGGCGGGGTCCTTGGTCGAGCCGCGATTGGCGATGTCGCGGTCGTGGATGGCGGCCTGGATCAGCCTGAGCGTCGGCAGCCGGTGCTTGTCCTGCGCCTTCATCGCGCTTTTCAGGGATTCGGCGATTTTTGCGCGCATGATGCTTTCTCCTTCGAACGGCGCGGACAATAACCGCGGCCCATCCGCAAAGCAAACGCGCCAAAGCCCTGATATCGTTCGACGAAACAAATGCTCGCCGTTTTTGGCACGGGCATCATTGACCGCTCTGGCGCCTTCCCCTATGTACTCGGCCTTGCACAAGACAAAGAATTGATGCGCGCAGGCTCGAGAGATCGGCCGCGCCGTTTGCTGCGCAGATGGCCCGCCATCGAAGCGCGCAGCGTGACAGGAGCGTCGCCATGGCCGAGATGACCCCCGAACTGACCCCGCCTTGGGCAACCGAAAAGCCGACCGCCGTCCTGGTGCTGGCCGACGGCACCGTCATCGAGGGTCGCGGCCTCGGCGCCACCGGTTCCGCCGTTGCCGAAGTCTGCTTCAACACCGCGCTCACCGGCTACCAGGAAATTCTCACCGACCCGTCCTATGCCGGCCAGATCGTCACCTTCACCTTCCCGCATATCGGCAACATCGGCACCAATGACGAAGACATCGAGGACTTGAACCCGGTCGCCCGTGCAGGCGCCGTTGGCGCGGTGTTCAAGGCCGATGTCACCAACCCGTCCAACTACCGCGCCGACACCGGGCTGGACCAGTGGCTGAAGAAGCGCGGCATCGTCGCGCTGTCGGGCATCGACACCCGGGCGCTGACCGCGCTGATCCGCGAAAAGGGCATGCCCAATGCCGTCATTGCGCACGCGCCCGACGGCATCTTCGACCTCGACGATTTGAAGCGGCGGGCCGCCGCCTGGTCGGGCCTGATCGGGCTTGACCTCGCCAAGGAAGTCACCTCCGGCCAGTCCTCGGTCTGGCGTGGAACGCCCTGGGTGTGGAACGAAGGCTTTGGCGAACAGGCCGAGCCGTCGATGCACGTCGTCGCCATCGACTACGGCGTCAAGCGTAACATCCTTCGCCTGCTTTCCGGCCTCGGCGCCAAGGTCACCGTGGTTCCGGCCGGTACCGGTTCGGAAGAAATCCTGGCCATGCAGCCCGACGGCATCTTCCTCTCCAACGGCCCCGGCGACCCGGAAGCCACCGGCGAATACGCGGTGCCGGTCATCCAGGACCTGCTCAAGACCGATATTCCGGTGTTCGGCATCTGCCTCGGCCACCAGATGCTGGCCCTGGCGCTGGGCGGCAAGACCGCCAAGATGCACCAGGGCCATCACGGCGCCAACCACCCCGTCAAGGATCATACCACCGGCAAGGTCGAGATCGTCTCGATGAACCACGGCTTTGCCGTCGATGCCGACTCCTTGCCCGAGGGCGTCGAGGAAACCCATGTCTCGCTGTTCGATGGCTCGAACTGCGGCATCGCGCTGACCGGACGTCCGGTGTTCTCGGTCCAGCACCACCCCGAGGCCTCGCCCGGCCCGCAGGACTCGCACTATCTGTTCCGCCGCTTCGTCAACCTGATCCGCGAAAAGCGCGGCGAGGAACTGCTGGCCGAACGGGCCTGAGCCCTCTGTGTAGCAGCGATAATATCGCTTAGCCTCGAGCGATAAATCTGCGGTATTGCGCGAGTGAAGACGATCATCCTCTCGGTGTCGGCAGCTCGCGATCTCGACAACCTGCCGGCCGATGTCCGCGAGCAGGTCTCTGAGGGTTTGAACACTTATGCCATCAGCGGGCGTGGGGATGTAGAACGTCTTGCCGGCCGAGACGGTTACAGACTTCGGATCGGTTGCTACCGCGTTATATTGATGAAGATCGCACGACAATCCTCGCGATCTACATCGGCAAGCGCGAAACGACGACCTACAGCCGGCCATAGGACAGCACATCATGAACGCTCCGCAAATCATAAGGACTTCAACCGGGGAAGAACTGGTCGTCATCCCGAAGGCTGACTACGAGGCATTGCTGCATGCCGCCGAAGAAGCCAGAGAAGACGCTGCGGATGTGGCGATCTACGATGAGCGGAAGGCCGAGTTCAAAACGGAAAAGCCTCTGCCCGCCGAGGTGACCATGGATATTTTGCGAGGTTCCAGCCGGGCTCAAGGCGCTGCGCAACTGGCGCAAGCTGACGCAGGGCGAGTTCGCTGATGCCATCGGTGTCAGCCAGGGCTTCCTGTCGGACCTTGAATCCAATCGCCGCAAGCCATCGGCGCAAACCAGCACCATGCTGTCGAAGGCATTGGACGTGCCCAGCGAATGGATCGAAGCCTAGTATCTAACCTTACGCCACCGGCCGGCCTTCGCTGGCCTCCAGTATGGCAAACCATTGCTGGCGGTCGAGGTCGATCTCCAGCGCCTTGACCATGACGGCCAGCCGCTCGGGCTTCATCGTGCCGAGCACCGGCGCCAGCCGCGCCGGATGACGCAGCAGCCAGGCGATGGCGACGGCGGCGAGATCGCCGGCGCCGATCTCGGCAGCCACCGCCGCGATTGCCGCCCTGACCCGCGCCTCGCGCCCTTCCTTGCCGGTGAACAGCAAGCCGCCGCCGAGCGGCGACCAGATCATCGGCGCATAGCCGAGGCGTTGCGCGTGATCGAGGCTGCCATCCACCAGCGCATTGGTTTTCAGCACCGACATCTCGATCTGGTTGGTGGCCAAGGCAAACGGCAGCCGCGAAGCCAGAAGGTCGAACTGCGACGGCGTGAAATTGGAGACCCCGACCGCTCTCACCTTGCCCGACTTGACCAGCCCGGCAAGGGCCGCCGCCGTCTCGTCGGCATCCATCAGCGGATCCGGTCGGTGCAGCAGCAACAGGTCGAGATAGTCGGTGCCGAGATTGGCGAGCGAACGGTCGACCGAGGCGGCAATGTGGGCCGCACTGGTGTCGTAATGCTTCAGCCGGTTCTGAGGCCGGTTGGCCGATGCCAGAATGATGTCGCATTTCGAGATCAGCTCGATGCTATCGCGCTTGCCCTTCCAGCGCGACAAGCCGGCGCCAAAGGCAGCTTCCACCTGGTAATGCCCGTAAATATCGGCATGGTCGAAGCTGGTAAGGCCGAGATCGACCGCAGTGCCGATCAGCCGCGCGATCTGGTCGGCGTCCGGGCGCGCGGCGCTGTCGAGCAGGCGCCAGGCGCCGAACACCAGCCGCGACAGCGACAAACCGTCCTTGGTCAGCTCTATGCGGCTGTCATGGCTCATATCTGGGCTCCATCTTCCGCAGCGCCGGTGGCAACGCTTCTCACCGCCGTCGGCCTCGCAACTTTCGTCACAAAGACAATGACGGCAAGCGTCAGGAAGCACGCGCCAACCAGATAGGGGGCGCCGCCGAACACTACGGGCGCATTCGGTCCGGTGAACCAGGAAAAGATCGCGGTGTAGAGCAGCGGCGTGATGATCGAGGTGATCGAGAAGATCGACGTCATCGCACCCTGCAATTCGCCTTGCGCCGATGGCGGCACCTTGGCGGCGGCAAGGCTTCTCAGCGGCGGATCGGCCAGTGCTTCGAGGCAGCCGACGACGATCACCGCATAGATCATCCAGCCTTGCGAGGCGAAGGCGTAGCCGAAGGCGCTGGCCGCAGTAAATGTCAGGCCGATCACCGCCGTCCTCCATTCGCCAAGTTTGGGGATCACGCGCGGCAGCACCGTCGCCATGACGATCGCCCCACACAGGCCGAAGGCGCCGAGCGAGAAGCCGATCTGCTGCTCGCTCCAGCCATAACGATAATTGGACACGAACGACCACACCGCAGGATACATCATGTGGCCGAGCGTCATCAGGAAGAAGGCGAGCCCGATCCAGCCGATGCCCTGATATTGGCGCATCTGCAGCAGCGTGCCGACCGGGTTGGCGCGTTTCCACTCGAAGCGGCGGCGGTGCTTTTCATCGAGCGTTTCAGGCAGGAAGAACATGGCGATGAGGAAGTTCACGAAGGCAAGCCCGGCGGCAAAGTAAAACGGCACTCGCGGCCCGAACGTGCCGAGCAGCCCGCCCAGCACCGGCCCAATGACGAAGCCGACGCCGAAGGCGATGCCGAGCAGACCGAAATTCTTCGCCCAGTTGTCGTCGTTCGAGATGTCGGCAATGAAGGCCGACGTCGTCGAATAGCTGGCGCCCGAAACGCCGGCCAGCACGCGGCCGATGAACAGCATCGGATAGGACCAGGCGATGGCGCAGATCAGATTGTCGATCGAGAATGTAAGCACCGAGGCAAGCAGGATCGGCCGCCGCCCGAAGCGGTCGCTCAATCCACCCATGATTGGCGCGAAGAAGAACTGCATCGCCGCATAGACGAAGAACAGCCAGCCGCCTTCGATCGCCGCTTCGCTGATGCCGACGCCGGAAAGCTCCCTGAGAAAGGCCGGCAACACCGGCATGATCATGCCGAAGCCGATAATGTCGAGCAGCAGCGTGGTGAAGACGAGCGCAAGGCCCCGCCTGGCGGTTTTGGGGTCGATCATGATGGCGTCTGCTCCCTGAGACCGCCCTTGGGCGGGCGCCCGTTATAGGCGAGGCGCCACTTTGGAACAATAGGAGAACGCCTCAGGCGTTCTCCTCCTGACATCTGTTGCCGGTGGTGAATCGGCCCGCCGACGGATGCGCTTTGAACCGCGGTCGGCTGGAACTTGCGAGCGCCTCAAACCGGACCGGTCAGCGTGTTGCAATCCGACAGCTTGCCGCTCTTGTAGCCGCGCGCCAGCCAGGTCTGCCTTTGCTGCGACGTCCCGTGGTTGAAGCTTTCCGGAACGACATAGCCCTGCATCTTCTTCTGCAGCGTATCGTCGCCGATCTGCTTGGCGGCGTTGAGCGCCTCTTCGATGTCGCCCTGTTCCAGAATGCCCTTCTGCGCGGTGAAATGCGCCCAAACGCCGGCGAAGCAGTCGGCCTGCAGCTCGATGCGCACCGACATCTGGTTGGCTTCCGCCTCACCCATCGACTGCCGCATCTGGTTGAACTTGGGCAGGATGCCGGTGAGGTTCTGCACATGGTGACCGACTTCATGGGCGATCACATATGCCTGGGCGAAATCCCCCGAGGCGCCGAACTGCTGGTCGAGCTGCTGGAAGAAGGTGGTGTCGAGGTAGACCTTGTGGTCGCCGGGACAATAGAACGGTCCGGCTGCCGTCGAGGCGGAGCCGCAGGCCGAGCGGATCTGGCCGCTGAACAGCACAAGCTTCGGGTCCTCGTATTTCAGGCCCTGCGACTGGAAGATGCCGGTCCAGGTCTCTTCGGTCTCGGCCAGCACGGTCGCCACGAACTGCTTCATCTCGTCGGAAGCAGGCGTGCCGGCGCCGTCGTCCTGGCCGCCGCTGTTGTCGGTAATCTGGCCACCGCCACCCGGCAGCACGCCGCCGCCGTCGCCGCTGCCCAGGATCTGCGACGGGTCGAAGCCGAAATACCATCCGGCCAGCACCACGAGGACGACCAGCAATATGCTGCCGCCGCCGCCGGTGCGGCCGCCGATCGGGATGCGGAACTGGCCAGGGCTGCCGCCGCCGAAACCACCACCGCCGCCGCTGTCGCTGCGCTCGTCCTCGACATTGTCACTCTGACGGCGGCCCTTCCAGAGCATGGCAACTCCCCGTATGCAAATTTCGGCTGGCGTGGCCGATGTCGTGGCCCAGTCCGACCCAACAGACAATTATCGCAATGGTTGCGCCAAGTCACAGTATTTTTCGTGGCAGCGGCATCGTGTTCGCACTCTGGTCGAGGCGGCATGCGCGCTGTAGCATCCGGTTCGAACGGGGGTGTCGGGGACTTGCGGACAATCGGTCGATTTCTGCTGCTGGCGGTGGTGCTATGCCTCGGCCCGTCGCCGGCGCGCGCCGTGACGCTCGATTCCAGCGTCGCCGTAACCGATCCCGAGACATTGCAGGCGCTTGAGCGTGGCGGCCTCTCGATCAGCCGCCTGCTCGGCCCGGCGCTGGGTCTCACGCGCGAGGTCGACAATCGGGGCCTGTTTTCGGTGCGCGCGCTGACCCCTGTGCGCAACGCCGTCAAGCAGGAGATCGCCGACGAGCCTGCCAATAGCCCCGATCCTTACGTTGCGGCCATGGCCAAGTCGAAGGACACCAGCCAGAAATTCAACCCGAAATACATCGACGATGACGGCTCGACGCTCGACCTGACCGGCGTCGTCAACCGCATGGACCGCGGCTATCTCGGCCACACCGAATGCGGCGAGATCAGGCTGATCTACCGCTTCCACTATTCGGTGGCGGAGAAGCCCACGAAGGGAAAGACAGCGCAACGCATCTCGTCGCGGCTGCCGCTGACCATGGGTCTGGTCTTCAACGCCAGGCCCGGCGAGGCTCGCCCCCGCGCTTCGAGAGACCGTCCAAGCGCCACCGCCGTTTCCTGTGCCGAAATCGCCAAGCGCTGGCTCGCCGCCGGCCAGAAGAACCTTGCGCCCGAGCAACTGGCAGCCTGGCTGCGCTCCGACGAAGGGCCGCTCTCCAACGCCATGCTGAATTCGTCGCAGATCATGCGGCTTGAGCTGAACATGCAGGTTCTCCGGCTGTCGGCCTCGAGCCGCCGCGACTTCGGTGGCCACGCCGAATATCTCCTCAAGATTTTCAAATGGGACCCAACGACGTCCACCTTCCAGGAATCGAAGATGGAGAACCAGATCGACCGGAAAGTGGTTCTGGCCGACCGGCCGGCCTTCGCCAAATGGCTGCTCACCGACCGCAACCTCTACGACCTCGATCGCGGCCGGTTGGTCATCGACGACAAGTTCCTGGCGACCAGCGCCGTCTCGGTCGCACCCGGCGGCATGGCCAGGTCGCAAAACAATATCGCCTATGGGCTGCTCGACGATGCCGACATCGACAAGGCACTGCAGGACTATGTCGCCAAGGGCAACGAGCTGCGCAGCGTGAAATCGGTGGCCGGCTTCAATCTGCGTCTCAACGAAATGACCTGCACCGGCTGCCACCAGACGCACGGCATTGCCGGCTTCCATTACACCGGCGCCGATCCGGCCAGCGAGCCGCGCCGCAACGCCGTCTTCGTCCCCGGCTCGGCGGTGTTCTTCGCCGACCTGCCTCGCCGCCGCGCCATCGTCGAGGACTTCGCCGCCGGCGGCCATCCGGATTTCTCACGCGGCTTCGCCGCCCGTCCGGACGCCAAACTCGCCGAAGCGCTGAAAGGCACCGATCTCTACAATGGCTGGGGCTCGATCTGCTACAGCGGCAAGGATGCCAGCTTCAAGGACTGGAGCTGCGGCGAAAGCCTGCGCTGCGCCGGCGTCCATGAAAGCGACATCCATCCGGGCTTCGGCACCTGCGTCAGCGAGGCGGCCACCGCAGTCGGCGACCCCGTCGAGTTCGGCGAGATTAAGATGTCGAGCTGGGGCAGCGACAAATATTGCCGCCTGTCGCCGGCCACCGCAAAAGCCTGCGCTATCGATCCGGCGCGCGACAAGAAACCGGTAATCAAGCTCGCCGGCTATGGCGCGGCGCGCCAACGCTACGACAACCCCGAGCAGAAGACCGGTGGCTTTCCCGGGGGCATGCTGCGCAAGGCAAGCTGCGACAAGCTTCCCGACGAGGCGACTTGCGGCCGCCTCGCCAAGACCGGTTTCAACGACTGCATCGCGTCGGGCAAGGACCACAAATTCTGCACCAAGGAATTCACCAAGACCGCCGGCCTGCGCGCCTGCGACAAGGCGCATCCCTGCCGCGAGGACTATATCTGCACCGCCGGCTACGACGATCTGGCCGCAGCCAAGCCTGGCAAGGGCTCCTGCATTCCGCCCTATTTCATATTCCAGTTCCGCGTCGACGGCCATCCGCGCAGTTGGGTGCAGGACACCGAGGAATGAGCGGCAGGTTGCCGCTTGCGAACAGAACTCAGATCTTCTGCTTGGTGCCGGCGCTTTTGCCGTCCGAGCTTTTGGAGCGTTCCTCGAAACGCGCGGCGCCCTTTTTCAGCGCATGGCCGGTTTCGACCTCGGTCTTGCGTTCGTCCTTTGCCGCTGCCTGCCTCAAACCCTCGGCCGCCTGCTTGCCCTTCGCGGTCGGTGCCTGTTCGACGCCCATGTTTTCCTCCTTGGCGCGCGACAATCACGCGCAACGTCAGGAGCAACGAGCCTGACGTGCGGAGGTTCCAGTGGTGCGGCCCCGGCACCCCTCAGCGCGGCGCGATCATCGCCTTGCGAAAGGCTTCCAGCGTCTCGGCGCTGACATGATGCTCGATGCCCTCGGCATCGATGCGCGCCGTCTCGGCGCTGACACCGAGCGAACGCAAAAACGCTTCTACCGTCTGGTGGCGGATGCGGCTCTCTTCCGCCACCTTGCGCCCGGCGTCGGTCAGGAACACACCGCGATAGGGTTTTCTGGAAACGAGCCCGTCGGCGCACAGCCTGGTCAGCATCTTGGCCACCGTCGGCTGGGCGACACCGAGCCGCGCAGCAATATCGACCTGACGCGCCTCATTGCCGTCCTCGATCAGGTCGGCGATCAGCTCGACATAATCCTCGACCAGCGCGCCGCGGCGCGCTTCGCGCTGCTGCCGGAACCCTTTCGAATGAATCTCGGCGTCAGGCAGCGGCTCCTCGCGTCCAACCGGTCTGTGCTTCAGCGCCAACACGCGCTCCTTCCTATCTTTTGACAAGAATCGGCTTTGGGCAAAGCAATCGCCCTTTGCCATTCATAGCACGGGCTTAACTGTTCCAGCCGTTTATTTCCATTCCATGGTAGGCGCAACCGGCGTTTGCGATCCCCGGCCGGCCTGCCGGTCGGCGCAACAGGAAGCACATACAATGAAATATAGCCTATTGCATAATGTTGAGCCCTGGCATAGATAGGATGACGTCAACCGATCCACCCAGTGGAAAGCCCTCCATGTCCGAAGCTGACGCTACCTTGGGATCATCCTGGCGATTTGACAGGCCGGAGGACAATCCTCCCAGCCTGCGCGAGGTGAACTCCACGATCGCGGTGCCGCAGTCCGGCGTCTGGTTCCGTCGCCTGTTCGCCTTCATGGGACCGGGCTACATGGTCTCGGTCGGCTATATGGATCCGGGCAACTGGGCCACCGACCTCGCCGGCGGCGCCCAGTTCGGCTACACGCTATTGTTCATCATCATGCTGTCCAACCTGATGGCGATCCTGCTGCAGGCGCTTGCCGCCCGGCTTGGCATCGCCACCGGCCGCGACCTCGCCCAGGCCTGCCGCGCCTATTATCCGCGTCCCGTCAGTTTCGTGCTGTGGATCGCCTGCGAACTCGCCATCATCGCCTGCGACCTCGCCGAGGTGATCGGCACGGCGATCGCGCTGCAGCTTCTGTTCGGCATTCCGCTGATCGGCGGCGCGTTGCTGACGGCGCTCGACGCCTTCATCGTGCTGCTCTTGATGAACAAGGGTTTCCGCTATCTCGAAGCCTTCGTCATCGCGCTTTTGATCATCATCTTCGGCTGTTTCGCCATCCAGATCTTTGCCGCTGCCCCTCCGGTCGGCTCGATCCTGCATTCGATGTTCGTGCCGTCGACGGAGATCGTCACCAATCCGGCGATGCTCTACATCGCCATCGGCATCATCGGCGCCACGGTGATGCCGCACAATCTCTACCTGCACTCCTCGATCGTACAGACACGCGCCTATGAACGGACCGAAAAAGGCAAGCGCGACGCCATTAAATGGGCGACGACGGACTCGACCATCGCGCTCGTCCTGGCGCTGTTCGTCAACGCCTCGATCCTGATCGTCTCGGCGGTGGCCTTCCATGGCACCGGCCATCAGGATGTCGCCGAGATCGGCCAAGCCTTCGAGCTCTTGTCGCCACTGCTCGGCCTCGGCATCGCCTCCATCCTGTTTGCGGTGGCGCTGCTGGCCTCCGGCCTCAACTCGACGGTTACGGCAACGCTTGCCGGCCAGATCGTCATGGAAGGCTTTTTGCGCCTGCGCATTCCGCAATGGGCGCGCCGGCTGCTGACGCGCGGCATCGCCATCGTCCCGGTGGTGGTCGTCACCGCGCTCTATGGCGAAAAGGGCACCGGCCAGTTGCTGGTCTTCAGCCAGGTGGTACTGTCGATGCAGCTGCCCTTCGCAGTCATCCCGCTGGTGCAGTTCGTCTCCGACAAGAAGAAGATGGGCAACCTTGCCATTCCCCGCGGCGTGGCGGTCCTCGCCTGGGTCGTCGCGGCGGTCATCCTGGTGCTCAACTTCAAGCTGCTCTACGACACCGTCTTCGGCGTCGGCTGAGTTTCATTCCCGACCGCGACAAACCGGCCGCTTGCGCTATCTTGATCGCCATCATGACAAGTGTCGAAGACGCCAGGAAATTTTACGCGCAACTGATGGCGGCCAATGCCGGCTCGGCCGACCCGCGCCTCGAAGAGGCGTTTGCCACCGTGCCGCGCGAGGCCTTTCTCGGGGCCGGACCCTGGGCGGTAGTCGCCGGCAGGGCGCTCGCCACCGGCAACGGCAAGATCATGACGCCGAGCGCCGATCCTGTTCACATCTATCAGGACGTGCTGGTGGCGCTCGATGCCGACAAGGGCATCAACAATGGCGAACCCTCCCTGCACGCCATGTGGATAGGCAGGATCGCCCCCAGACTGGACGAGGCCGTCACCCATATCGGCGCCGGCACCGGCTACTACACCGCCTTGCTGGCCCGGCTGGTTGCGCCCGGCCCGGTGACCGCCTTCGAAATGGAGGCCGATCTTGCTGCCAGAGCGACAAAGAATCTCGAGACCTACGGCAATGTAAGCGTCATCCACGGCGATGCCGTCACCGGCGATCTGCCGCCGTCCGACATCATCTATGTCAATGCCGGTGTCGTCGCACCGCCGGCTGCCTGGCTGCGGGCGCTGAAACCCGGTGGCCGCATGATCTTTCCCTGGCGTCCGTCTCAGGGCGTCGGCCTGGCCGTGATGGTAACCCGCACCGACAAGGGCTTTGCCTGCGACCCCTTCATGCGCTCGTCGTTCATCCCCTGCGTCGGCGCCTCGGCGGCCGGACCGGCGGCCAAAATCCCCGACCTCCAGAAGGCCGCGCGCAGCCGTTCGATCTGGCTGACATCAGACAGGGCGCCGGACCGGACCGCCACCGCCATCATCGGCGATGTCTGGTTTTCGCCGCAGGCGCTTGGCGGCGAGCGACGGCGGTAGGTACCCTTGTCGGCCGGCAGCGTTTTTTTGCCAACGCCTGTCGGGCGGCCGCCGGCCTGTCCGTCCTTAGATCGAAATCCGGCCCTGACGGCGCGGATCCTGGAAAAGGAAAATCCAATGCGAAAGATCATCGCAGCCACCTTCGTCAGCCTCGACGGCGTCATGCAGGCGCCAGGCGGCCCGGAAGAAGACCCGGTTGGCGGCTTCGAATTCGGCGGTTGGACGTTCCACTACTTCGACGAGGTGGCGGGGGTGGCCATGGAGGAATTGTTCTCCAAACCCTTCGCCCTGCTGCTCGGCCGCAGAACCTACGACATCTTCGCCGCTTACTGGCCGTATCAGAAAGATGCCATCGGAGATGCCTTCAACCCTGCGACTAAATATGTGGCGACGCATCGGCCGGATTCGCTCACCTGGGAAAATACGAAATGGCTTGGAGAAGATATCGTCGCGGCGTTGCGCCGCCTCAAGAAGGAAGATGGGCCTGACCTGCTCATCCAGGGTTCGAGCGAACTGATCCAGACCTTGCTGGCCAACGGTCTGATCGACGAAATCCGGCTGATGATCTTCCCGCTGCTGCTGGGCAAGGGCAAGCGGCTGTTCGATGGTGGTGCGATGCCGGCCGCTTTCAAGCTCGTCAAGTCGCAGGCTACCACCACCGGCGTCATCATGGCGACCTACGAACGCGGGGGTGAGGTCAAGGTCGGGTCGTTCGCCACGCAAGAGCCGTCAGAGGCCGAGCTCGAGCGCCGTAAGAACTGGAAGTGACAGGGACAGGCTTGGCACCTTTCCTCTCCCTCCGGAGGCGGGAGAGGTGGCGCTGCGAAGCAGCGACGGAGTGGGGGAACCACCAAGGCGCAAGAATCTTCCCGCACCGAGTTAAAGGGCGACCCCCACTCCGTCGAGCTTCGCTCGACACCTCTCCCCCGATCGACGGGGGAGAGCAAATCCAAGTTCTGTTAAGCCGCCACAGCCCGCCGTGCCAACCCACCCCGGATATACCGCGCGAACTCCTGCGCTGCCGGCGCCGTGCCGTACTTCGGCAAATGCAGATTGATGGAAAAATTCGGCAGCGGCGGCAGCCCGGCATCAAAAGCCAGGATGTCAAGATCGGCAGGCACGGTGGAGGCCAGCCAGGCGGTGACGGCAAGGTCGGAGCGCACTGTCGCGGTCGTCGCGTCGATGTTGCCGTTCTCGAACACGGTGCGCCATTCCAGCCCGTGCTCGTTCAGCGCCGACAGCACCACCGGTCGGAAGGCGCAGGTGTCGGCGACGATCGACACCGGCAGCGGCCGCTTGGCACGGGCGACTCCGCCCTTGGCCCCGACCCAGACCAGCCGGTCAATGGCCAGGCATTCGCCGGCCGACGGGCCAACCCGTTCCTCGATGACGGCAAGATCGATGGTGCCGGCCGCAAGGGCCGCGGCAAGATCCGGCGAGGCGGCGCAGAGTAGGGATATCTCGATCTTCGGATAGGTCTCGGCATAGGCTTTCAGCACCGGCGCCAGCAAGGTGCCGACAAGGTCATAGGGAACACCGAGCCGCACCTGGCCGGCGACCTCGGTGCCCGCCATCTCGGCCCAGATCTCGTCATTGAGGCCAAGCAACCGTTTGCCCTTGCCGAACAGCCGCTCGCCGGGCCGCGTCAGCCGCAAGCCACGCCGGTCGCGCTCGAACAGGCTGCAGCCCAGCGCCTCCTCCAGCCTTTTGATCTGCTGGCTGACGGCGCCTTGCGTCAGATGCAGCGCGTTCGCCGCCGCTGTCATGCTGGCTTTGTCGGCGACAGTGACGAAGGTGCGGATCAGCGCTGTGTCGAGGTTACGGATCATGGTTGGCATTATATCTGCTAATGCCAACCATCGCAAACATTGCATTTACTGAAGTATGCAGAAGTCTACCGTAGGGCCTTCGATGGAGGACGCCTCATGTTGCAGCCCATCTTTCCGCTCATCCTGTTTGCCTTCGTGGCCACCGTCACGCCGGGAATCGCCACCACCCTGTCGACTGCTTCAGGTGCGCAGTTCGGCTTTCGCCGTTCCGTTCCCCTATTGATCGGCAGCGCTGCCGGCCTCGCCACCGTGACCGCTGCTGCCGCCGCCGGGCTCGCCGGTCTGCTGCTGGCTATGCCTTCGCTGCAACTGGCGATGAAAATCATCGGCTCGCTCTATCTCATCTGGCTGGCAATCAAGATCGGCCGCGCCGGGCCGCCTAATCTCGATGTGGCGATGGCAAAACCCAACAGCTTCTTCGGCGGCGCCGGCATTCAATGGATGAACCCGAAGGGCTGGGCGATGGGACTGGGGGCGGCGGCCTCGTTCGCAGCCCTTGCCGACGGGCCGGGACAACTCGCGCTGCTGCTCGGCTCGACCTTCGGCCTCACTGCAGCCGTCTCGCTGTCGATCTGGTGCGTGGCGGGCATGGTGCTGGCACGGCTGCTCGAGACCGAATGGCAATGGCGCGCGCTCAACATCGTGCTGGCGCTGGTGCTGGCTGCATCGATCATACCGATGTGGCGGGGAGCGTAAACGCAGAGGTCGGCGCCAGTACCCCCACCCGGACCTGCGGTCCGACCTCCCCACAAAGGGGAGGTAGGGGAGCGCGCACTTTACCCTCCCCCTTGTGGGGAGGGCCGCGAACGAAGTGAGCGGGGTGGGGGTCCTGGTTCGCGAAGCGAACCAGCTACTCTCAAGCAGCATAGCGGGCAGCAGGCTTGTCGGCGTGCAGGCTGCCGTAGAAGACTTGCCTTGCGCCGAGGAAGGTGTCGAGCTTGGTCGCATCGGCAAGTGCCGGCACGGTGACGGCTTCGCCCCTGGATAGGCCCACAAGCGCGGCATCGACCATATCGTCGGCGGACATGATGATCTCCTTCGGCAGATTGTCGATGTCGCCGCCGGCAAGCTCCCAGAAATCGGTGCGGGTCGCGCCCGGCAGCACCGCCTGCACCTTCACATTGGTGCCGGCGACTTCGCGGTGCAGGGCCTCGGTGAAGTTGACGACATAGGCCTTGGTGCCGCTGTAGATGCCGCCGAACGAGGTATCATAGGCGAGCACAGAGGCGATGTTGACGATGGCGCCGCGGTTGCGCGCAAGAAGCCCCGGCAGAACGGCGCGGGTCAGGCGGGTCAAGGCGATGACGTTGACCTTGATCATGCGCTCGGCCTCGTCGGCGTCGGCCGTTGCCACCACGGCCTGGCCACCAATGCCGGCATTGTTGACCAGCAGCGTGACGCTGTCGTCGGCTGCGATCGCTTGCTCGACGCGGCGCACATCATTGTCCTCGGCAAGATCGGCTGATATCACGCTGACCTTGCGCTTGTAAGCATATCGCAGCTTTTCAGCCAGTTCCTGCAGCCGGTCGGCGCGCCGCGCCACCAGCACCAGATCGTAGCCCTGCCCGGCCAGCCGGTCGGCATAGACAGCACCTATGCCGGCCGATGCGCCGGTGACGACTGCGGTACCCTTGTTGTCCTGTCCACTCATTGTCCTGTTCCTTTTTTCTGCCCGGCGAGACAGGTCGATGAACCCTCATCCCGCCCTGATCTCCAATTAGTGGCATATACCACTTTCCGGGAAGTAGGCATATACCACCATCTTGTCAACGGAGGCGGCAGAAACTATTTCTGCGGCAGGCCGGCAGCGGTTTTGCCGGCAAGGAGTCGTGATGAGCAAGACCGCGCTGCCGGGATTTAGCCTTTGCAACAACGCCACGCTGCGGCGGGCCGCGCGCAAGCTCGGCCGCTTCTATGACGATGTAATCTCGCCTTCGGGTCTGAAGGGCACGCAGTACGGCCTGCTCTACCAGATCCATGTCAGCAACGAGCCGGCGATGGGCACGATAGCCGAAGCGATGGTCATGGATCTCTCGGCGCTCGGCCACACGCTGAAGCCGCTGATCCGCGACGGCTATGTCGACACCTTCGCTGACAAGGACGATCGCCGCGTCAAGCGGGTGCGGCTGACCGACCAAGGCCTGGCCAAGCTCGAGGAGACGACGAAATTGTGGACCATTGCCCAGCAGCGCTTCGAGGCGCTGGTCGGCCCGCAACGAGCGGCAGATCTGCGCGCTATGCTGGATGAAGTCGCGGCGCTGGACTACGACGTGCCCGCGGCCGCCCCTTCAAGCTGAAAGAGCGGCCGCCAGTCACTGCAAAGGTCTATTCCGCCGGCATGGCGACCGGCCGGGCCGCCCAGCGGCCGGCCAGCACCACGCCAAGCCCGATCAGCGGGAAGATGGCGGCGACCAGGCCGAGATCGGCCGGCACGCCGTAGCGCAGCACGGCGCCGCCGACCACAGCACCCAGCGCCACGCCGAGATAGAGGGCCGAAGCGTTGAGCGACAGCACGATCGGGGCGGCGTCGGGCGCCAGCTTGATGATGCGGCTGGCCTGCGCCGGCGGAAATGCCCAGCCGACCATGCCCCACGGCACCATCATGGCCATCAATGCCGGCCCGGCGAGATGCTGCGGCAGGAAGGTCGGGATGACCGAGAGCATCACCAGCATGACGGCGCTCAGCGCCAGAGACCAGCCGACGGTGCGCGTCGCACCAAAACGGTCGGCCGCCTGGCCGCCGGCTATGTTGCCGATGACGGCGCCGACACCGAAGGCGAGCAGCATGCCGGGGAGCGCAATCGGCCTGAGGCCGCCGCTCTGGATGGCCAGCGGCGCGATATAGGAAAACACCGAGAAGGCGCCGATCAGGGCAAGAGCGGNGCCGATCAGGGCAAGAGCGGTGGTCAGCAGGATCGGCATGACGCCGGGGCGCAGCGCCGCAGCCAGCCGCCGACTGAGCGGCAGCTTGGTACCGACAATGCCGCGCGGCAGCCGGTACCACAGGATGGCGCCGACCAGCGCGCCGAGCCCGGCAATGGCAAAGAAGGTCCCGCGCCAGCCGGCTATCGTGGCAACCAGCGCGCCGAGCGGTGCACCGAGCGCAACCGCCACCGTGGTTCCGCCGACGACGACGGCAATGGCCCGCGCCCGGTGGTGGTCATCGACCAGCGCCACCGCCGTGCCTTGAGCGGTAGCGGCAAACAGGCCTGACGACAGCGCCATGATGATGCGGGCAATGAGCAGCAGCTCGAAGGACGAGCTCAGCGCCGCCACCACATTGCCGATGACGAAGAACGCCAGCGTCCACAAGATGACGCGGCGCCGGTCCCATTCGCCGGTCAGCGTTGCCAGGATCGGCGTGCCGATGGCGTAAGCCAGCGCGAAGGCGGTGATCAGCGTGCCGGCGAGCGGAATGGAAATGCGGGCGTCGGTGGCGATGTCAGGCAGCAGGCTGGAGATGACGAAGCCTTCGGTCGAGATCGTGAACGATCCGAGCGCAAGCCAAAAGAGGCGCTTGTCCATAGGGCGTGTCCTTAGTTCAAAAGTTATTGAACAATTGGACATAACAGGGCGTGATGTCAATGAAGCCAGACGAAAATAGCTGAAGCCTGCTGACAGCCCTGTGTCAGGACAGCCATTGGGCCAATCGCGAAGCGGACTGTGCATGCCCGCGAAACATGGACGCGTTGAAATCGCCACCGACTGTGCTTAGTTTCGGGCCATGACTTTGCCGCACCCCAATACAGACCAGATCAGCCTGCCGGTCGTGCTCGGCGTGCTTGGCGACCCGACCCGACTCGCCATCGTGCGCTATCTCGCCAGCAAGGAAGGCGTGCCGCTGAACTGCAGCCGGTTCCTCGACCTCGGCTCCAAGACCAATCTCAGCTATCACCTGGCCAAACTGCGCGAGGCCGGCGTCACCCGCGCCGAAGTGGCCGGCACCAACCGGATGATCACGCTGCGCCGCGCCGACCTCGACGCCCGCTTCCCCGGCCTGCTCGACAGCGTGATTGCGGCGGCCGGAGATGACCCGGCTCTACCCATCGTCGGCGGCCACGACATCGAAATTCCGGCGTAGCTGGTGCCGAAGTCAGGCCGCTCCTAGCGCTGCCAAAAACCGATATGCGGGGCGAGGAGTTCCTCGTCCATCTCGGGGAAAGGGCCGTGGACCTCGACCGGCTTCTGCCCGGAGCCGAGGACTGTGCGCGACGAGAGGTTCATCGTCGGGTTCTCTGCGTGATTGCCGGTCAGCGCGAGAAGCTTGGTTTCCTCGAAGCCGTAGACCAGCCGGCCGATATTCGCCCAGTACAGCGTTCCCGTGCACATCGCACAGGGCTCGCCGGTTGTGACCAGCGTGCAGGACCAGAGGAAATCCGGCGGATAGGTGTCGGCGGCACGCCGGGAGAGCTCGGTTTCGGCGTGGCGCACGGTGTTGATGTTGCCTTGCCGCATCAGGATGCGATCGTCGGGGCCGACGAGCACGCAGCCGAAAGGATGGTGCCCGTGCGCGGCAGTCTCGCGCGCGACATCATTGGCGGCGCGAAGGTGGGCAACCATCTGGTCGCGGGTCATCGCCTGTCTTCCCCCGGATGAACTTCGGAACGGCATGGACGCTAGCAGATGGAGTGCTTCCGCGATAGGCGGGGCTCCCGGCTGTCTCGAACGATCTCAAGGGCTTGATAATGAAGGCAGGGGCTTGATAACGAAGACGGGCCGCAAGCCTCAACGGGCTGCACCAAGGAGCCCGCCGCATGCGCATTGCCGTTCTCGCCGACATCCATGGCAATGTGCTGGCGCTGGATGCCGTGCTCGCCGATCTAGCGCGGCGCGGCGGCGCCGATCTCACCGTCAACCTTGGCGACTGTGTCTCCGGCCCGCTCTGGCCGCGCGAGACGTTCGAGCGGCTCGAAGCGCTCGACCTGCCGACGGTGCGCGGCAACCATGACCGCCGGGTCGCGGTCGATCCGGCCGACGATATGATGTGGGCTTCAGACCGCTATGCGCAGGAACGGCTGACATCAGCGCAGCGCGAAGCCCTGCTCGCCCTGCCCTTCACGCTGGAGATTGTTCCCGGCGTGGTCGCTTTCCATGCGCGGCCCGACCATGACGAGAAATACCTGCTCGACGCGATCGTCGATGGCCAACTGGTGCGCGCGCCGCTTGCCGCTATTCAGCGGCGGTTGCAGGCGCTGGACCCGGCCTGCCGCATCGTGCTGTGCGGCCACAGCCACCGCGCGGAACTGGTCCGTATCCCCGGCGGCCCCTTGCTCTTCAATCCCGGCAGCGTCGGCGCCCCCGCCTATGAAGATGACACGCCCCCGGCGCATGTTTCGGAGCAAGGCAGCCCGCATGCGCGCTACGGCATCCTCACCTTGGATGGCGATGGTCCAGACCGTTTCGAGACCATCGCCGTCGACTACGACCACGAAGCGGCGGCGAGACAGGCCGCACAGGCGGGCCGACCGGAATGGGCGCATGCGCTGAGGACCGGCTTCATGCCCAAACCCTCTTGGCAAGGCTCCGCTTGACCGCACGGCTGCGCCCTGCTTCCGCCTCGCGGCACCAAACATCGGACGCATTTTCAGACTTACATGGCCGCGTATCGTCCCTTATAAAACCGCCTTGGCATACGGCAGGACTGCTGCCGCAAGGGTAATCGGCGCACGGCCAAATGATGAGGCGCACAATCCGAACCATTTTGCATCGACTGACTGGCGCTCCGCTCCTGCGGGCCCCGTTGCTCATGGGGCTGTTGCTCATGGGCCCGTTGCTGGTGAGCATGCCGGCGAATGCCGAGGACGCGCCTGCCGACATCGTTTCCATAGTGACCGAGCTCGGCCCAGGCGATCTCCTCAACATCCGCGCCACGCCGTCGCCGGTCGGCAGAACCCAGGCGCGCCTGCCGATCGGCTCGAGCGTCAGGAATTTCGGCTGCAGCGAAGTGGACGGCCACCGCTGGTGCAAGGTCGAGGAGATCGACAATCCACTGGTCAAAGGCTGGGCGCCCGCGCGCTATCTTATCCCCGACAACCCGACCGTGGTCGAAGTTGACGCCGCGCCGCCCCAGGTGACCGCCAGCGCTGAAGCCGGCGGCCCGACGCTCGCGCCCGACATGTCGACGCAGCCGGCCGACGTGGCCGCAACACCCCCAGCAACTGCACCTGCCGCCTCTGCCGCTCCGGCTGCACCCACTCAGGCTCCACCCACCCCGGCTGCACCCGCGCCGGCTCCACTCGACCTGACGGAGCGCCTTGGCGGTACGGATCCAGGCGCGCCGAAGTCCGCCGCCGAGATCGGCAGGACCGCCATGCAGGATGCTTACGGCCTTGCCTTCGCAGCGAATGAAAGTCCGCCGACGGACGAAATCCCTGCCACAGAGGCTCCGGCAACGGAGGCCACAGGGACGCCGGAACTCGCCGCCGCCGCGTCTGCGGGAGCAGCGCCGGATACAGCGTCCGCGCCGGGGGTACCATCCCCGACGCCACGGCCAGACCAGGCCAAAGCTGCGACCGCTACGCAAACCGTTGCACGGCTGGAACCCCCGCCCGCCCCCGGCGCCACCGCCGACATCCCCTGCGCGCGCTATGTCGGCCAGCCGATGACCCGCTGCGCCGTCAACATCGTCCACAAGGGCACTGACAAGGCCGATATCACCGTGACCTGGCCCGACGGCGGCACCCGCGTCATCTCCTTCTCTGCCGGGATGCCGGCCAACTCGGATTCGCCCAGCGAGTTCCGCTTCACAAGGGAAGGCGCCCTCAACATGATCCGCGTCGGGGTATCAGAGCGGTTTGAGATTACGGATCAGCTCGCGCTGGGGGATTAGGTGTCAGGCAGTAGGGAATGGGCAATAGGCGCCTTAACCTCGCTCCTGCCTAATCCCCACTGCCTGATCCCTACTGCTTAATCCCTACTGCCTAGCCTCATTTTCGGGGTTACATCTCCCAAAACTCTTCCCTATAAGGCCCTCCTAGCCTGATACCAGAATCGCAAGCACAACCGGCCGGGTCTTCCCGTCCCGGTTTTTCGTGCAAGCCGCTCGCCGAACGGAACTCACAACGATGCCAAGACGCACCGACATCAAGTCGATCCTGATCATCGGGGCCGGCCCCATCGTCATCGGCCAGGCCTGCGAGTTCGATTATTCCGGCACACAGGCCTGCAAGGCGCTGAAGGAGGAGGGCTTTCGCGTCATCCTGGTCAATTCCAACCCGGCCACCATAATGACCGACCCGGAACTGGCCGACGCCACCTATATCGAGCCGATCACGCCTGAAGTCGTCGCCAAGATCATCGCCAAGGAGCGGCCCGACGCGCTGCTGCCGACCATGGGCGGCCAGACCGCGCTAAACACCGCTCTGTCGCTGCGCCGCATGGGCGTGCTCGAGCGCTACAATGTCGAGATGATCGGCGCCGACGCCACGGCGATCGACAAGGCTGAGGACCGGGCGCTGTTTCGCGAGGCGATGAAGAAGATCGGCCTGGAAACGCCGAAGTCGATGCTGGCCAATGCCACCGATGTCAAGAATGCCGACCGCAAGACGCACGAGGCCGAGCGCGCCGCCGTCAAGGCCGAGGCGCCTGCCGACCTCGATGCCGCGCTCGACGCGCTGGAAACCCGCTGGAACCTCGGCGAAGGCGACCGCAAGCAGCGCTACATCAGCCATGGCATGGCGATCGCCGCGCAGGCGCTCGACCATGTCGGCCTGCCCGCCATCATCCGCCCGTCCTTCACCATGGGCGGCACCGGCGGCGGCATCGCCTACAACCGCGCCGAATTCTACGACATTGTCCAGTCCGGCCTCGACGCCTCGCCGACCACCGAAGTGCTGATCGAGGAGAGCGTGCTCGGCTGGAAGGAGTATGAGATGGAGGTCGTCCGCGACAAGGCGGACAATTGCATCATCGTCTGCTCGATCGAGAACATCGACCCGATGGGCGTGCACACCGGCGATTCCATCACCGTCGCCCCTGCCCTGACGCTGACCGACAAGGAATACCAGATGATGCGCAACGCCTCGATCGCGGTGCTGCGCGAGATCGGCGTCGAGACCGGCGGCTCCAATGTGCAGTTCGCCGTCAATCCGGCCGATGGCCGCCTCGTCGTCATCGAGATGAACCCGCGCGTCTCGCGCAGTTCCGCCTTGGCTTCGAAGGCGACCGGCTTCCCCATCGCCAAGATCGCGGCCAAGCTTGCCGTCGGCTACACGCTGGACGAGCTGGAGAACGACATCACCGGCGGCGCCACGCCCGCCTCCTTCGAGCCAAGCATCGATTACGTCGTCACCAAAATCCCGCGCTTTGCCTTCGAGAAATTTCCCGGCGCGGAGCCGGTGCTGACCACCGCCATGAAGTCGGTCGGTGAAGTCATGGCCATCGGCCGCACGTTCCAGGAGTCCTTGCAAAAGGCGCTGCGTGGACTGGAAACCGGCCTGACCGGCCTCGACGAGATCGAAATCCCCGGCCTCGGCCACGGTGCCGTGGCTGCCAACCACGCCGACGACCGCAACGCCATCCGCGCCGCGCTCGGCACGCCGACGCCCGACCGGCTGCGCATGGTGGCGCAGGCGATCCGCATGGGCACCTCGCTGGAAGACGTGCACGCCATGTGCAAGATCGACCCGTGGTTCCTCGAACAGATCGCCGGCATCGTTTCCATGGAAGCCCGCATCCGCGAGCACGGCATTCCGCAAGACGCCGTCAATCTGCGCATGCTGAAGGCGATGGGCTTCTCCGACGCCCGCCTCGCGTCGCTGACGAAGACCGACGCCGAAGTGATTGCGAAGATTCGTGAAAAGCTCGACGTTCATCCGGTTTATAAACGCATCGACACGTGCGCCGCCGAGTTCGCCTCGCCCACCGCCTACATGTACTCGACCTATGAAGTGCCCTTCGCCGGCGCGCTGGCCAATGAAGCGCAAGTGTCGTCGCGAAAAAAAGTCGTCATCCTCGGCGGCGGTCCCAACCGCATCGGCCAGGGCATCGAGTTCGACTATTGCTGCTGCCATGCCGCCTTCGCACTGCGCGACGCCGGCTATGAAGCGATCATGATCAACTGCAATCCCGAGACAGTGTCGACCGACTACGACACGTCGGACCGGCTCTACTTCGAGCCGTTGACGGCCGAGGACGTGCTGGAGATCCTGCGCGCCGAACAGGCCTCGGGCGAACTGGTCGGCGTCATCGTCCAGTTCGGCGGCCAGACGCCGCTGAAGCTGGCCGACGCGCTGGAGAAGGCCGGCATCCCGATCCTCGGCACGTCACCCGACATGATCGATCTCGCCGAAGACCGCGACCGCTTCCAGAAGCTGCTTCACAAGCTCAACCTCAGCCAGCCGAAGAACGGCATCGCCTATTCTGTCGAGCAGGCCCGCCTTGTGGCCGGCGAACTCGGCTTCCCGCTGGTGGTGCGCCCCTCCTATGTGCTCGGCGGCCGCGCCATGCAGATCATCCATGACGAGGGCATGCTGCAGAGCTACCTGCTCGACACCGTGCCCGGCCTGGTGCCGGAGGACATCAAGCAGAAATACCCCAACGACAAGACCGGCCAGATCAACACGCTGCTGGGCAAGAACCCGCTGCTGTTCGACACCTATCTCTCGGGCGCCATCGAGGTCGATGTCGACTGCCTGTGCGACGGCACGTCGACCTTCGTCTCAGGCATTCTCGAACACATTGAAGAGGCCGGCATCCATTCGGGCGACAGTGCCTGCTCGCTCCCCGTTCACTCGCTGCCTTCCGAACTGGTCGACGAGCTGGAGCGCCAGACGGCGGCGCTTGCCCGCGCGCTCAACGTCGGCGGCCTGATGAACGTGCAGTATGCGATCAAGGACGGCACGGTCTATGTGCTGGAGGTCAATCCGCGGGCATCGCGCACCGTGCCATTCGTGGCCAAGACCATCGGCCGTCCCATCGCCAAGATCGCCGCCCGCATCATGGCCGGCGAAAAACTGGAAGACGCCTTCGCCCATTACGGCGCCATGCCTGACCCGAGAAACCCCGGCCATATCGCGGTCAAGGAAGCCGTCTTCCCCTTCGCCCGCTTCCCCGGCGTCGACATCCTGCTCGGCCCGGAAATGCGCTCGACCGGCGAGGTCATGGGCCTCGACCGCGATTTTGCGCTCGCCTTCGCCAAGAGCCAGCTCGGCGCCGGCGTCGACCTGCCACGCTCCGGCACGCTGTTCGTCTCGGTGCGCGACGAGGACAAGGCCGGCATCCTGCCGGCGGTCAAGCGCCTCGCCGGTCAGGGCTTCAAGGTGCTCGCCACATCCGGCACCGCCCGCTTCCTCGCCGAAAACGGCGTCGACGCCCAGAAGATCAACAAGGTGCTTGAGGGACGCCCCCACATCGAAGACGCCATCCGCAACCGCCAGGTCCAGATCGTCTTCAATACCACGGACGGCCAGAAGGCGGTGTCGGACTCCAAGTCGCTGCGCCGCGCCACGCTGATGCAGAAGGTGCCGTATTACACGACGCTGTCGGGGGCGGCTGCGGTGGCGGAAGCGATTGCGGCGTTGAAGGCGGGGAGCCTGGAGGTCAGGCCGCTGCAGGAGTATTTTGCGTAGGCGATATGCCTATCTCTCACTGTGAGGAGACAAAAGGTGGCCGAAGGACGGCACAGGTCCAGCAAACATCGCGCCTCTGTGGAAACCTTGCGCCCAGCCCACGCGTCCATCGGCGCCTGGCAACACCTGATTCTCCAGATCAACCTACAATTTCAACCTGCTTAGAAAACTCCAAAAATGTAGGCTGGTGAATTTGCTTAAGTGATTCAATAACACCTACAAAATTTGGGACCGATTTCTGTACAGCGACCCCAGTTGGCTTGATGAGGGCGGCGGAAGGCAAAGGCTGACGATGCGCCGATCCAGCTTCCCTCACAAGGGAGGAGGAAAACTCACCCCACTGCCACACACTCGATCTCGATGTCGAACTCCATCGGCCATGACGCCACCGGCACGAAACTCCGCGCCGGCGGGTTGACGCTGAAATACCTAGCATAGACCCGGTTGATGGCGTTGTAGAAGCCGGAATTGACGGCGTAGATGCGCACCATCACCACGTTGTCGAGCGAGGTTCCCGCCGCTTCCAGACAGTGTTTCAGCGCCTTCAGCGACGCCTCGGTCTGGGTTTCGATGTCGCCGCGCACCATCTCGCCGGTCACCATGTCCACCGGCGGCGTCGCCGAGATGAACACGAAGCCATTGGCCCTTACTGCCGTCGAGCAAGGCAGCCCGAGCGCCCGCACCTTGGCCGACATGACGGGCACTTCGATGACTTCTTTTTTCACTGTGATCTTCCCCTTGTTTGCCAAGCTGGCGCCAAGGCCCCCTCACCCAGCCTCCGCTTCGCTCGGCTGACCTCTCCCCGAGGGGAGAGGAGCCGGTCAGCGCCAGCGCTTCCCTCTTCTCCCCAGCGGGGAGAAGGTGGGCGCGAAGCGGTCGGATGAGGGGGCCTGCGCCACCTTTAATCGTGAGGAGCTTATCCCCCCGCCCAGCGAACGCCAGCGCCGAACCATGGTCCAGCCCTCACCCCTGCCCCGGATAGGGCATGCCGTCCTTGTGCAGGAACCTGCCATCCGAACTCGGGCTCATCATGTCGATGTCGGAGCAAGTGATGAGATCATCCGGATTGCGCGAGCCGACTTCGAGATAGCGCGCCGTTGTGGACGAGCGGTTGATCATGTGGTGGCCGTTGCCGCTGTTCTTGGCAAAGGTCGCGCAGTCGCCGGCCTTGAGCAGCGTCTCGCCGCCATCCTCGACCAGCACCAGTTCGCCTTCCAGCACATAGACGAGCTCGTCCTCATGGCTGTGCCAGTGGCGCTGGCTGGACCAGCCGCCTGATGGCAATGTCATCAGGTTGACGCCGAAATCGGTGAGGCCGCCGGCATCGCCGAGGCGGTGGCGTGTGCGCTCGGCGCAAGGGGCGTCGAAGGGCGCGGGGTAGCCGGAGCCCTTGCGGACAGGCACGGTGGACAGGTCGATCTTGGGCATGGGAGCTCCATTGAATTGGTGGCGGCAGTGTATGTCACTGCCGGCGCAGCCACAGAGCCACTTTGCCGCAATGCCTTGCCAACGGCAGGCATCGGCCGTCGCACTCTACGGCGCCCCCCTCTGTCCTGCCGGACATCTCCCCCACAAGAAGGGAGATTGGCTGTCGCCTCAGCCTTCGCCAATTTTCACCGTCGCAAGAAAAGCACGGCGCCGACGCTGCTGATCTCCCCACTCGTGGGGGAGATGTCCGGCAGGACAGAGGGGGGCGCCGTAGAATGCTATTGCTGGCCAGTCACCCGTCCTCAACCCTGATGCGCGGCCGCGAGTTCCTTCACGTGCTTCTCGTGCATCTGCAGCGTCGGCAGCGTCTTCTTGGCGAATTCCTTCATCGCCGGGTCGTCGCCCGAGTTGGCATAGCTGCTGAACAGGGCTACGGCCTCCTTGTGCGCGTCCGTCTGCATCTGGATGTACTTGGCGTCAAAATCCTTGCCGCTTGCGCTCTTCAACTCGTCGAGCATTGCCTGCTCCTTCGGCTGCAGGGCCGGGCCCGCGGCTTTGGTCGAACCGGTGGTCTGGCCCTGGCTCAGCGCCGCCTTGAACTCCTTGCCGGCTTTGGTGTGGTCCTTGACCATCTGCTTGGCGAATTTCCTGACGTCAGCCGCCTTGGATTTTTCCTCGGCGAGCTTGCTCGACTGGATTTCGAATTCGTTGGAGCTAGGCACCGTCTTGACGAAGGTTGGGGTATCGACCTTGCTGGCGGCCATGGCAGGCGCGACCGCAGTCGAGTTGGCCGCAAAGGCGGCAGGGGCACCGGCGAACAAGGCGACGGCGGCAATGGTGAGAAGCGTTTTCATCTGAGTTCTCCGATTTGAAAATTTCCCTCGGCTAATCAAACGCGGCATTGGCGGCAGGGTTGCGTCCGGAGAACTATTCGTCAGCGACCATCTGCCGAAGAGCCGTCCCGAGCCCCTGGCGGACAAACCTCAGGACAGCACGCCTCGCCATATTGCAGCTGTTCGGTCCAGTTCGGCCGACCTCAGGCGTGACATCCATAAGGTTCCACAGGATCTCGCACGCGCCGATGGCGCGCGGATCCTGGTCCTGATGGACGGCGCGGCATTGGGAACCGGTTGCTTTTCCCGCATTGGGTCCGCAGGCTAGGCTTCCGGAGCTGGGGAGACACATGCAAGAGGATGAAGAGATCGATCTGCGCTGCCCGCAAGTGGTGGCCGACAATGCCGCCAAGGGGTTGAGGCTGCGCAAGCAGTTCGGCCGTGGCGGCACCGAGATCGGCGTCGCGCGGGCGACGGAACTCAAGAACCGCGAAAAGCTGGCGCCATCCACCATCCGCCGCATGGTCAGCTACTTCGCCCGCCACGAGGTCGACAAGCGCGGCAAGAATTACGGCAATGAAGACAATCCTTCGGCCGGCCATATCGCCTGGCTGTTGTGGGGCGGCGACGAGGGCCGCGCCTGGGCGATTGAGCTCAAAAAGAAGATCGGCAATGCGCCCGATATCTGAGGGCGACCGTAAAACGACTGGCGGGCCCCAAACCCCCGCCTGGGACCCGCCAAGGAGCGGCTGAACACATGCCGGTGCAGCCCCTCCACATCTGCCAGTCGTCGATCCGCCATCGGTCGAAAGGCATGGATGGTGAGGTAGCATCCGGTTGCGGCGGCCAATGTGAAGCAGTTCACAATCCGGAGGTTTTCAACAGCGCTCGAGCAATTCCAGGAAAGGTGGGAACCGGTTTTCCCGGGAAAAGCGCGTAGCGTTTTCCCCAGGGAATTGCGGCAAGAAAGAAGCCCTTACCCTTCCCAGGCGACAGGCATCATTCCCAGCCGCTCGTAGAGCCGGAGCGCGGCGGCGTTCTCTTTGCCGCGCGCTCCGGGATGGACCGCGAGGTCCTTGACGAAGGCCCTCGTCCAGCACAGCGCTGCCGCCGCCAGCCGTCCCTTGGCGTCGATGACCAGGAAACACAGCGCCGGGTCGAATTCGGCATCGCTGGATATGCGCGGCCACCATTCGTCGAACGGGCCGTCGGTGCCGTCGTCGAACACCTCGGTCAAAAGCGCGTGCAGGGGCTGCGCGTCACCATGTTCGAAGCAGCGCATGGCAAAGCCGTCCGGCCAGTGCGGCGCAACGAGCGTCTCGTCGCGGATCTTGCGCAGCCGGATGTCGTTTGGAGCCGGCGGGCGCGGTTCAGGCATCGCGCTCAGGCGTCGGGCTGCAGCCGGCGGCGCTTGCGGTCGACACCGAGGCCGGTGGCCTCGAGCAGGCCTTTGCGCTTGGCGTCGAAATAATAGCCGGTCTGGTAGAGCCAATCGGCCTTCTTGGCGTTGCCACCCGCCACCAGCCAGGCGCCACGCAGATATTTGACCGCGTATTTCAGATTGGTTTCGGCGTCGAACAAGCCCTTGGCCGGCCCGTCATAGCCCATGCCGCGCGCCGTCGCGTGCTTGATCTGCATCAGGCCCCAATGGCCGTTATTGTAAGCCTTCGGATTGTAGGTGCTTTCGCGGTTGACGACGTGGCGCACCAGATCGACCGGCACCTCGTAGAGAGCGGCGTATTTCTGGATCAGCCGGTCGACGTCGCCGCGCATGCCGGTCGCATGCTCTTCTTCCGGGAGACCGAGCGGCGCGGCGGGGAACAGGCCCAAGGAAGCCGGGTTCTGCGGCACGACATAGGCTACCTGCTGCACGCCGGGCATGGCGTTCTGGCCGCCCTTGGCGGTCGCCGGCATGACAAGGCTGGCGGTCGTATATTGCGCCGCGACCGGCTGTCCGGCGTTGGCGGGCGCAGGCGCCTGCCAAGCATTGGCGGCCATCACCGCAGGCACGGCCGGGGCCGTGGGCGTCGC